>CAUZVF010000971.1:0-3174 GCA_963582955.1 Planctomycetota bacterium | reverse complement strand
GTAGAATCGTGACAGCCGTTCAACAGACGTGAGATTCGGCATGTTGAACTCTCGCGATTGTTCAACGTGTATCCCCATGTTGACGTAGTATCAATGCATCCGTACGATTCCCGCGTCACACGCTGAGGGCTTCGATATGAACCGCAATAAGCTGCTGATTGGCTTGGTGATACTGGCGGTTTTGGCTGCCATCGGGTTCGGTTCGTTTTGGTGGGCGATTGGTCGAACGCCGAGTTTTTACCGGCAGGCTCAGACCCAGACACTCGATTTGAAAGCCCGCAAGGCCGAATCCGACGACTTTGTTCGTAACGCTCTGGAACTGACGGAGCAAGTTCAACATGAGGACTCTTGGGGTGCGGAATTCACCGACGCGCAGGTCAACAACTGGCTGGCCGAAGAGTTCGCTCAGAAGTTTTCCGACGCGTTGCCCGACGGAATCACCGAACCGCGTGTCAAATTCAACGATGGCCGCTTGCTGATCGGATTTCGGTATCAACGGGACGGCTGGAATTCGATCGTCAGCATCGGCGCGCGGCCTTGGGTCCCAGAACCCAATCAACTTGCCATTCAAATCGATTCGATTCGGGCGGGCATGCTGCCCGTCCCGTTGGAAGAAATCCTCGAAGAACTGCGACAGCGCGTCGAGACCGGCGGCTGGCGCACCGAGTGGCGAATGAACGACGGTGCCGACGTTGTCATCGTTCACTTGTCCGGTGGCAAACCTGACGAACCCGTCCTCGATGCGATCAACGTGACGGCTCACAAGCTGAGGCTGTCCGGACATCGAAAAGGGACATCGTCTGAAATTCCAACCGGCCGCGAAGCGCTGAATCAGACCGCCGAACGAGTTTCGTCGGGGCTCAGGTAAAACGTCCACTTCGTGGAATCCCGCTCTCGCGCCAACTCGGCAATACCGGCCAGCCGCGTTCCTTTCAGTTGGAAGCGTAACCGTCCGTCGCTTTCGTCAACAATTTCGAAGGTGCCGTGGTCCCAACGAGTGACATGGCCCCGATCATTGCTGATGGGTCCTTCATAATCGAGATAGGATTTGCGGTGATCCGGCAGCGCTTCGGCGGCGATGTCGGTCGATTCCGCGGGCTGCGACAACAACCGCCATGTTCGCAACATGTCGTCGTGTTCCAGCATGAAATCCCAATGCAAGAAAGGATGGTCATGTGTGAGGATCACGAATCGCGGCATTGGGGCTCAGGCGGATGTTGGTGGAACAAGTTTTGCTCAGCCAATAGTATAGATGGTTTCGCCCATCGACCAGTTGATCCCCCTTTAGAAACGTTGACGATGACGCCACGCGAAGTTCTGGCTCTGTGCCGCGAAAAAGAGATTAAGGCCGTTGATTTGCGGTTCATGGATTTTCCCGGTACGCAAAAGCATTTCACGATTCCCGCCAAAACTCTCGGTGAAAAGAGCTTTGAAGAGGGTTTCGGTTTCGATGGCTCGTCGATGCGCGGCTGGCAGTCGATCAACGAGAGCGACATGCTGGTCGTACCTCAGCCGGAGACCGCGTTCGTCGACCCGTTCATGCACCACACATTGGTCATGACGTGTAATATTCAGGATCCGATCACGGGCGAGGATTATGCCAAAGATCCGCGCAACGTTGCCCGAAAAGCGGAAGCCTACATGAAATCGACGGGGATCGCCGACGTCGCGAATTTCGGCCCGGAAGCTGAGTTTTTCATTTTCGACAGCGTGCGCTTCGACCAGAACGAACACGAATCGTATTACCACGTCGACAGTGTCGAGGGCCAATGGAATCGCGGCAATGACAGCAACGATCGGAATTCCGGTTACAAGATTCGGTACAAAGAAGGCTATTTCCCTGTTCCGCCGATGGACACGTTGCAAGACATCCGCACGGAAATGATGCTATTGCTGATGGAATGCGGTGTCGAAGTCGAAGGACAACACCACGAAGTCGCCACGGGCGGCCAGTGCGAAATCGACATGCGTTACGGTCCGTTGCTGCAAACCGCCGACAACCTGCTGCGTTACAAATACATCGTCCGCAACGTTGCCGCCAAACATGGCAAGACGGCCACGTTCATGCCCAAGCCGCTGTGGAACGACAACGGATCGGGCATGCATCTGCATATCTCGCTGTGGAAGAATGAAGAGCCATTGTTCGCCGGATCAGGTTACGGAGGGCTCAGCGATCTGGGAATGTACGCCATGGGCGGCATCCTGAAACACGCGGCCGCACTGTGTGCGTTTTGCTGTGCCACGACCAATAGTTACAAACGGCTAATTCCCGGTTTCGAAGCCCCGGTCAATTTGACGTACAGTTATCGCAACCGCTCAGCGGCGATTCGAATTCCCGTTCACAGCCCCAACGCGGCCAACAAGCGCTTCGAATTCCGCTGCCCGGATTCCTCGTCCAACGCGTATCTCGCGATGTCGGCCGTGCTAATGGCGATGCTCGACGGCATCCAAAACAAGACCGATCCCGGCCGTCCGTTGGACAAAGACATCTATGACTTGGAACCCGATGAATTGGAAGACGTCCCGAAAACTCCGGCGTCGCTGGAAGAGTCCCTAGAAGCTCTGCGAGCCGACCAAGAGTTCCTTCTGCGTGGCGACGTCTTCACCGAGGACGTGATCGACACGTGGATCTGGTACAAATCCGAAAAAGAAGCCGCCGCGCTGCGCGAACGCCCGCATCCGTACGAGTTCGCGATGTATTACGACATTTGAATTCGCGAAGCACTGCTCGCACCCGAGTCGCGGCCAGATTTTGATCAACGGCGTCCCGCGCCCGTAGGTGCCGCGAGCCGAGCAGCACCCAGTAGGTCCGGCGAGCCGAGCCGGACCATCAGCATGATCTTGCACAACTTCCACTCTTCAACCGCCCCATCAGGTCCCGCGCGGTTCGCGGGACCTCTTTTTTGCGCGGACGCATCGCGGGGTGACATTCTCGCTCAGCCCAGCTCGGCACCATCAACAGCAAGCAGACTGTTCAACCAACCGAGCAACTGCTTCTCGTCTATCCCGGATTATTCACGAATCTAACGAAATTCGGCGTATCTTCTTGAATGTCACAATGCTTCCATCACGCGCTTAAAAAACACTCTGTTGGCGAGCGGTCGGCGTAAGCCGACCGGTTTCAAGCGGTGATTCTGGAACCGCCGGGCTGACGCCCACCGCTCGCCTGAATAA
>CAUZVF010000970.1:0-3177 GCA_963582955.1 Planctomycetota bacterium | reverse complement strand
TCGTGCGATCGTTCGCTCATACCAATAGCGGGCACGGCGGCGGGACTCACTTTGTGATGACCGGCTACGATAACCGAGGCATCGATAACGGCGGATTGCCTTCTCGACCTGCCATCGGTTCGATCTTATCTCGAGTACGCGGCCCCAACAATCTGGGCACGGGCATGCCGACCTACGTTCGAATGAACGGCATTGGCAGCGATGGCCCGTCATTCTTGGGAGCGGCCTACAATCCGTTCGATCCAAGCGGCCAAGCTCGTCGCAACATGTCCCTGGTTGTGGACAAATCACGGTTGGACGATCGTCGATCTCTGCTGAAGGGACTGGATCAAGTCAATCGCGAAGCTGATCGCAGCCGCTTGATGGATGGCCTCGACGCGTTCGAGCAACAGGCATTCAACTTGGTGCTCAGCCGATCGCAACAAGCGTTCGATCTGAAGTACGAGAACCCTCGAGTCGCCGACCAATACGGTCCCGGCCTGGGTCAGCAGCTTTTGACGGCTCGTCGATTGTGCGAAGCCGGTTGCGGATTCGTCACGATCAACTACGGCGGTTGGGACATGCACGGCAAGATCAAGGACGCGATGACTTCGCGTTCTCCACAAATGGACCACGCTGTGTCCACGTTCGTCGAAGACCTTGAGCAGCGCGGACTTAGTAAGAAGATCCTGCTCGTGATTAGCGGCGAATTCGGCCGGACTCCTAAAGTCAACGGCAACGCGGGCCGAGACCACTGGGCTCCGCTCACCAGTCTGGCTTTGGCTGGCGGTGGTTTGCAAATGGGACAGGCAGTCGGCGAATCGGCTGCGAAGGTCGACGTACCCAAAACCGCGCCAATCGGACCTCAAGATTTGATGGCTACCATCTTCCATGTACTCGGAATCGAACGGCGAGTTCAGTTTGTGAACCAAGCCGGACGCCCGGTTTACATGATTGAAGACGGCAAACCGATCGAAGAATTGTTCTAAGTGCGACAAGCGCCAGGGCAGGCCGAATCAGGCCTGCCCTTTTTCTCGCCGTTCGGCCTCAGCGAACTCTCTTAGTGATGTAGCCGCGCGATTCAAGCACAGCGTTAATGAACTTATATTCGCGCTGTCCTTGATTCGCGCGGCCTTCAAGCTAGTTTGTGCAAGCGTGGACCTACAAAGGACGAGCCATGAGACACTCCCTCCTTTCCTTTGCGATCACACTTCTAATCTCAACGCCAATAACTGCAGCCGACTTTCCAGGACTCGGACCTGCCGGATCTTTGACTTCGTTGGCCTTCGAACGCCCAGAGGACATCGTTCTCAATGGGCCCAACGACCGAGCTCAGTTGGTCGTCGCTGGGAAATATTCCAGCGGGCAGTCGCACGACTTGACTCACAAAGTCACTTATAAAGCATCGAAACCCGGCGTCGTGCAGATTGACGTCGACGGATTCGTCACACCGCTGGCCGATGGCGAAGTCACGATCACCGCCACTTCGGCTGGGACGTCAGTGACCACCGCGTGTTGCGTCGAGAGTTTTGACACTCCTCGCCCGATCAATTTTGCCAACGAGATCGTACCGATCTTCACCAAACTCGGCTGCAACACGGGAGGTTGTCATGGGAAGTCGGGTGGACAGAACGGGTTTCGACTCTCGCTGCTGGGCTTCTATCCGAACGAAGATTACGAATGGCTGGTCAAGGAGCATCGAGGCCGACGCATCTTTCCGTCGTCACCGGAATTCAGCCTGCTGTTAACGAAACCTCTGAATAAATTGCCGCACGGTGGGGGCCGTCGCTTGGACGAAGGCTCGTACGAATGGCAGTTGCTGATGCGTTGGATCGAACAACGGATGCCTTACGGAAGCGCCGACGATCCGACCGTCACGAGCATCGAAGTGTTTCCCAAGACACGGTCCATGAATCGCGACACCAACCAACAATTGCAGGTGATCGCTCATTATTCTGACGACTCGACACGCGATGTGACTCGGCTGGCCGCCTACGAATCGAACGAATCAGAAATGGCCTATTCGACCAGTAACGGTCAAATAGAAGTATTGGATACACCGGGCGATGTGGCTGTCATGGTCCGCTTCCAAGGCCAGGTGACGGTCTTTCGAGCGAGCATTCCCTTGGGAATCGCCGTTACGAATCTGTTACCCGTGAAGAACTTCATCGACCAGCACGTCTTCAACAAACTCAAGAAGCTGGGGATTCCTTCATCGCCATTGTCAGACGATGCCATGTTCGCTCGCCGAGTCTTTATCGATTTAACGGGCCGCTTGCCCACGGCAGAACAAGCTCAGAAGTTCATCGAAGACAAGTCGCCCAACAAACGTGACGCGTTGATCGACCTGCTGCTCGACAGTCCCGGTTATGGCGACTACTTCGCCAACAAATGGGCGATGGTGTTGCGCAACAAACGCGTTCGCAACAATACGCCGCTGTCGTTTCGTTTCCACGACTGGGTACGGCGAGCACTGCAAGAAAACATGCCGTACGACCAATTCGCACGGAGCGTTCTGGCTGCGTCCGGCGACGTCGAAGAAAATCCTGCGGCGTCTTGGTTCACTCAGGTCAACACTGTGACCGCTCAAGCGGAAGACGCTGCTCAGCTATTTCTTGGTTTGCGAGTGCAATGTGCTCGCTGCCATCACCACCCATTTGAACGCTGGTCTCAGAACGACTACTACAGTTTTCAGGCGTTCTTCTCGCAGGTTGGCTTAAAACCGAATCGACGCGGGCTCGCCAACTCAATCATATTTCACAAAGGCGGTGCCGCGACGGCGCGTAATCCTCGCACACAAGAGAACATGAAACCCGCCGGGCTGGGCGGGAAATCGCTCGACGTGCCAGCGTATGAAGATCCGCGACATTTGCTGGTCGATTGGATGGCCAGACCTGACAATCCATTCTTTGCACGGGCATTGGTGAACCGCTATTGGAAACACTTCTTTGGACGTGGCATTGTCGATCCCGAAGACGACATGCGAGTGACGAATCCTCCCTCGAACCCCGAGTTACTGGACGCGTTAGCCAAGAACTTCATCGATAGCAAATTCGACTTGAAAAAAGTGGCACGCACGATCTGCCGATCCACCACCTATCAACTAAGTTCCGAGCCTAACGAATACAATTTGTCCGACCGACAAAACTTCTCGAGTTTTTATCCACGACGACTGAAGGCGGAACCTTTGTACGACGC
>CAUZVF010000969.1:0-3181 GCA_963582955.1 Planctomycetota bacterium | reverse complement strand
GATGAAACGGGAACAATGCGTGGCATTATTCCCACGGAAGAAGCACTTCAATTGGCATCAGAAGCAGGAATGGATCTCGTTGAGGTTAGCCCCAATGATCGCCCGCCGGTCTGCCGGATCATGGACTATGGAAAGTTCAAATACGAGCAAAAGAAGAAGCAGAGTCAGAACTCGAAGCAGCACCATACGCAATTGAAAGAAATTCGGTTGCGGCCCAAGACGGGCACGCACGACATCCAATTCAAAGTCAAGCGGGCACGTCAGTTTTTGGAACACCGTGACAAGGTCAAAGTCAACGTCATGTTTCGTGGCCGTGAAAACGCTCACCACGAACGCGGTCGCGAATTGCTCACCCAAGTGCTCGAACTCCTCGAAGACGTCGCGAAGGTTGAAAAGCCGGCGGGGATGGAAAGTGGACGAACGATGTCGATGGTGCTGGCTCCAAAGTAATAGGCAAATAGACCAGGAAAGAGCCGGTGCCTGGGTAGCGTTTCGGATCGAGCGATTTGACCGCGATTGATTGCCAACATTGAATTTTTGGCGATATCGGTGGATTCATTTGCGACGATGTCGCTATAATCCGCTGTTTCGCAGTCGACCAAAATCTGGATTGGCGCTCGAATTCGGCGTCGTCGACTGACGTAATCATCTGCGTCACAACAATTTAGAAGAAAAGATACCCGGCAATGCCAAAGCAAAAAACTCACAAAGGAATGAAAAAGCGGTTTAAGATTACCGCGTCGGGGAAGGCAAAACACCGGAAGGCGTTTCGAGGCCATAAGCTGAGTTCCAAGTCAGCGACGCGGAAGCGAAACTTGCGCAAAGATGGGTTGGTTGTGGGAAATCAGGCTGCCGCAATTGTCGATGCACTGCGACCGAGTGAATAAGTCGCTCGAAACGCAACCAGTTGAGTACAGAATCGGATACCAACGATGAGAGTGACAAAAGGTTCGGCACGCAATCGTGCGAAGAAGCGGCTGTTTAAGGAAGCTCGCGGGAACGTTGGCGGTCGCAGCAAACTCTTGCGCACGGTGAAGGAAACGATCGTTCGCTCGCGTGCTTATGCCTACCGTGACCGGCGCGTGCGGAAGCGGGACTTTAGGCGGCTGTGGATTACGCGTTTGACGGCCGCTTGCGGACCCTACGGAATGTCGTATTCGAATTTTATTCACGGTCTGCAGTTGGCTGGAATCACGTTGAATCGTAAGAGTTTGAGCGAATTGGCAATTTCGCATCCGGACGTGTTCAGCGAAATCGTCGACGCCGTCAAAGCCGTATTGCCACAGTCGTCCGCCGCATAATGGATCCCATCGCTGCATTCGCCGAATACGAACAGTCGGCTCTCGCTGCCATCGATGCGGCCGAAACCGGGGATGCCCTCGAAAGTGTCCGGATCGAGTTTCTCGGCAAGAAGAAGGGGCGGCTCCGCGAACTTCAATCCGTGTTGAGCCAAGTCGAACCCGACCAGCGGCCCGTTGTTGGCAAGCGGTTCAACGAAGTTCGGAATCAAGTTTCCGAGAGGCTCGATCGGCGAAAAGCACAGCTCGAACAGCCGACAGTGGCCCTCACGCATCTGGATGTCACGCTGCCAGGCACTTCGGTCAACCAGGGTTGTCTGCATCCATTGACGCAGACGATCGAGGAATTCAAGGACATCATGGGGCGATTCGGTTTTTCGGTGGCCGAAGGACCAGAGATCGAGGACGAGTATCACAATTTTGTCGCCTTGAATATTCCCGAAGATCATCCGGCGCGCGATCCGCTGGAAAACTTTTATCTGAGCGCGGCCCAAACGTCGGCCGGCGGGGGAAAAGATGGCGGACCGGTCTTGCTGCGCAGCCAAACGTCGACCGTGCAGATCCGTGTCATGCAAGAGACGCAACCGCCGATCCGTGTTGTGTCGGTCGGCCGCGTTTATCGTCCCGATACCATCGACGCGACGCATTCGTGCATGTTTCACCAGATGGAAGGATTGATGGTCGGTGAATCAGTCACGATGGCTCAACTGAAGACCGTCTTGCATTTATTCGCCAGAGCTTATCTTGGTGAGGACGTCGGGATCCGGTTTCGGCCATCATTTTTTCCATTCACCGAACCGTCCGTCGAAGTCGACATGCAATGGGGCGATAACTGGCTGGAAATCGGTGGTGCGGGAATGGTTGACCCCAACGTGCTGACGGCGGTTGGGTACGACCCCGAACAAGTTTCGGGATTCGCATTCGGCCTTGGGATCGAGCGATTCTGTATGCGACGTCACGGCATCACCGATATTCGTCGCTTTTACGAAAACGACCTACGTTTCCTGCGGCAGTTTTGAGCTAATTTTCTTGCTCGTTGACGAATTGGATCTTGCCGCCGCAATGTTTGCATGCGACCTTCATGCCAACATATTTCGGAGCAATCCTCAATTCCTCTGAGCATTGCGGACACGTCGCATAGAAGGCCTTTAGAGTAATCAGCCGATTCGAGAGTTGCAGTTTGAACGCACCCTTACAGAATTTGCACTGAACTTGTTGATCTTCGTATTTTCGGTGAATGCGCAATTCTTCTTCACAGTGCGGGCATCCGATGTGGTATCCGTCGGGATGCAGATTGGACATCGTTTCGATCTCCTGCAAGGGGATGAAGGCTGGGATCTCAACGCTGCTCTTATCCAATTTCTCGTTCAGTAACGCGCGGCAGACCTGACAGTGGATCAGGTTTTCGGGCATGAATTCGCCGCAGACGGGACACGGTCCTCCGGGCCAATTTGGCATGGCAGTTCTCAGACGACAAGGTTCAGAATCAACTCAGAACGAAGCTCACGTCTGGCCCGCGAAAATTTGAACGCACCCGTCGTTTGTTCGAACGCAACATACAATTGACCGGCCCAGTCGAAAAACATGCGATCAATTGTCGAGCCCGCGGAAAGTTGCGCAAGGGACGACCCGACGAACAAGTCCAATATTATTATTCTAACGCGCGGCTTCGAGGCATGCTAGACGATGAAATGTCCGAAGATAAAATCGGCCGTTTGCCACGGCGGGCGTTGAATGGCTGGGATCGTTCAGCGACGTTTTGCCAAACAGCTTGAATGTCGGCAACGCCCCAACGACGACGACTTCACCGTCTTCGCTGATGCAGTAAATCTTCCCATCGATGCAAATTGGTGAGCCACTGTAGTTGCCGCCGACGCGTTTGG
>CAUZVF010000968.1:0-3182 GCA_963582955.1 Planctomycetota bacterium | reverse complement strand
CTTCTTCAATCGCGGCGTCCATCGCCTCGGCCGCCTGCTCGTCGATCAGCGGGCCGACTAAGACACTTTCGTCCAACGGGTTGCCAATCGGTAGCTCGGCATACACCGACTGCAATTGTTCCATTAGCTCGTCGGCGATGCTGTTGTGAACGATCAATCTCCGCAAGGTTGTGCAGCGTTGCCCACAAGTGCCGACGGCGGAAAACACGATCCCGCGCAGAGCCAATTCCAGATCGGCCGATGGTGTGACGATTGCGCCGTTGTTTCCGCCGAGTTCCAACAGCGGCCGGCCCAGCCGAGCGGCAACGGATTGTGCCACGGCGCGGCCCATTCGCACCGAGCCCGTGGCCGAAACGAGCGGCAAGCGAATGTCGGCCGCCAATGCCTGGCCAACATCAACGCCACCGATGACAAGGTTCACGACGCCGTCCGGTACGTCGTCCATTTCCGCCGCAACGCTTGACGCGATTGATTGACACGCAACCGCGCACAACGGTGTTTTTTCAGACGGCTTCCAAACAACCGTGTTACCACACACCAGAGCGATCATCGCGTTCCATGCCCAAACAGCGACGGGAAAGTTGAACGCCGTGATGACTCCAATCGGGCCCAGCGGATGCCATTGTTCGGCCAACCGGTGTTGTGGGCGTTCGCTGGCGATCGTTAAACCGTATAGTTGACGGCTCAATCCGACGGCGAATTCGCACACGTCGATCATCTCTTGCACTTCGCCGATGGCTTCCTGAGTAATCTTTCCCGCTTCCCAAGTGACCAATGCGCCCAAGTCGTCTTTGTGCCGGCGCAACTTCTCGCCGATGCGCCGCACAAATTCGCCGCGTTTCGGCGCCGGTACAATTCGCCATTGGCGAAATGCGGCGGCCGCGGAATGGACGGCTTCATCGGTATCGGTCGGATTCCCGAGAGCGAAGCTAGCCAACTCGGAACCATCGACCGGTGTCAGGGCCATCCATCCATCCCCGCGGCCATCAACCCATCGATTGCCATTGGCCACCGCCGACCAATCGCCCGATATCCCCAGACGGTCGAAAACCGCTTGTATTTCAGTCTTCATCGCCGTCTCCATGTTCGCTGCCCATTTCCATGCTGAATTTCGTCGCGCTCGAAGTTTGGTAGTACTGTCCGAATCGGTTTGCCAAGAAGTCATCCAAGCCGATCTGTTCTTGGCGGACAAATCCTGTGTCGGGCAACTGACCGCTAACGTGCATGTCAACTGCCGTGCAAATACCGGCCGCGGTCGTGACTTGAATGGCACTCCACGATTCTCCGTCGATCATTTGTGAGTAAATCTTGCGGGCGTCGTTGATTTGGACCAACTGATTCTTTCGCCAACCGGTGACGGCACAGAAAATGACGACGACGTCTTGGAATGTGATGGGAACCGCCGATTCCAGGATGTCCTTCAACAACTCCCGTCGTTCGCTCAACCGCAATTCGTTCACGAGAAACGCCATCAGGTCGCGATGTCCGAGATAGCGGATCGTCTTGTAGTTCAATTCTCGCACTTGGCCGTCGAGTGTTTCGCACAGCGTGCCGAGTCCGCCGGATGTGTTGAACGCTTCATAGCGGACGCCATCGAGCGAGAAATGTTCGACTCCTTCCAACGGCAAGATTTCGATCCGCCGGCTTTCGTGAATCGCTTCGCACGGATTGCAGTATTCGTTGATCAAACCGTCGGTCGACCATGTCATGTTGTACTTCAACGCGTTCGATGGGAACTGCGGCAGGGCGCCGACTCGCATCGTGACCGTGTCTAACTTGTTGAACGATCGGGTCAACTGGTTCGCGACGATGGAGATAAACCCCGGAGCCAAACCGCACTGCGGCATGAAGACCTGCCCCGGCTTCGCCGATTCGGCGATCTGAAGCACTTTGCGAGTCGTCTCGACATCTTCGGTCAGATCAAAGTAACTGACGCGTTCATCGCGTGCGACTTCGGCAATCAATGGGTTAAAACGAAAACTGAGGGCCGAGATCACGATTTGCCGGCCGTGCATCAACGATCCCAACTCGCCGCGATTCGTCGCATCGACAGTTGCGGTTTCGGCGTTGGTGAGCTGTTTGATTCGATCCAGAGCTTTCACATCGCTGTCGGCGACCAAAACTTCGTAGTCGCCACTCGTGATGAGAAACTTGGCAATCATGCGGCCGATCTTCCCGGCGCCCAACAGTAAAACGCGGTGCATTTGAAGTTCACTCGTCAGGGTTCATGTTAACCGAATCAAAACGAAAACCGACCGTGTCGGCCGACCCTCAGCGGTTCGCTGCCGAGCGGGATTGCGCCGGCATCGGGTTTCCCTTTTTCGTGGTCGCGCAGCGGATCTGCCCAGTCTTGCGCAATTGGCACACCGGCATCGATTGCTGGACTGCCCGGCCGCAGACGGAAATCACCAGTCTTAACGAAGTTGGGATCGCCGGCAACATTTCCGCCCCACGCCGCGCCTGCTTGCGGCTTTCCTTCCGTCTGTTTGCCGACCAGTAACACGTTGTTGAAGACCTGCCACGGCCGGCCTCCCGTGCGTGACGAGAGAATAAACCGGGGGCTGGCCAGGATCGTGTTGTGATACCAACGCATGCTCTCCCAGGGTGGACTACCGTGGTCAGCCACGACCATCGACGCGTCCAGGATGTTTCGATAGACGTGCACGTCGGTGCTCAATCGGGCGTCGCCGCCGAAAGCGAATGACATGATGCAGCCGCTAATCACGTTTTGATAGAACTGCCGCGGCCCGTGCTGCGGGTAGTAGAGCTTGCGGAAACTCGAGAGATAAACACCGTCATCCTGAAAATTGTGCAGGTAGTTGTGATGGAACTTCAGGCCGTCAATGTCTCCTGTGTAAACGCCATCGTGCGCGTCGGCGAATTCGCAATAGGAAATCTCCCACAGATGGTTGTAGGGAAAGTAATAGACCGAGTACTCGTCGCCGGCGGCCGGGATGATAAGCGCGTGCGTGTTCAGCCGCGTCAGATTCCTGCCCTTCGATTCCCACGGCCGTTCACGCAACGACGTTTCCCCGCGTGTGCTCCACGGCGGCACGCTGCCGTAGATCGCCGAGTTGTACAGCTTCATCGGTCCCGTGTTTCGCGCTCGCAGTCCGTAGGCTGCCGCGTAAATCGTCACGTTGTCAAACTCAAGATGCTCACCATGCCGAATGTCGACCGCA
>CAUZVF010000967.1:0-3183 GCA_963582955.1 Planctomycetota bacterium | reverse complement strand
TCAATTCGCTCAGATGTTCCAATCCCGCGTCGGTGACCGGCGTACTGGCGAGCGACAGCGAACGAAGTGCGGGCAACTCGTGGAGGAAAATCAGCCCGCCGTCTGAGATCGCATTGCATCCAAACAAACTCAACGTCCGCAACCTGGTCAGTGACTTGAGCTGCATCAATGCGTCGTCCGTAATTTCCGAGTTACTGAGATCGAGCGATTCGAGACGAGTCATCCGCAAGAGCGATTTCAATCCCGCATCGGTCACACCAGCGTCGCTCAGATTCAGGATTGTCAGGTTTTTCAATTCATGGACCTGATCGAGAGCGACGTGACCGAGTTCATCGAATGAAAGATCGAGGCTGGTCAGACTTCCGAGTCCGGCAAGTTGTGAAAGAGTTGTACCGGTGACTGCTGTATTGCTGAGATCAAGAGCCTCCAGATTCGTGAACTTCGCAATCGATTCGATCGCCGAATCGCCGACGCCCTCGCAATAACTCAAACTCAAAACACGAAGTGCGGATAATTCCACAAGACCCTTGATTCCGTCGTCCGACACTTCCGTGAAACTCAGGTCGAGTTCCTCCAGTTTTTTGAAGTTCAACAGAAGAACGATTCCAGCGTCGGTGAATTGAGTCGTCGAGAGGTCCAACTTGGTCAGCTCAAACAGGTTACTCAATCCCGCGATCCCCGCATCGGTGACGGAAGTCGTTGACAGGTTCAATTCCCGGAGCCGCGTCAGTCCGCTTAGCTCTTTCAAACCAGAATCATCAATCGTGCTCCCACGCAGGTTGAGTTGTTCCAGATGAATCAGATCCTTCAGCGATGCCAGAATCTCGTCGTTGATTTCTCGTTCGGCAAATGAAACAGTCCGCACGTGGGCCGCTTCCGCAATTTCGACATCCAGCGCGCCGAGTCGCGCGATCGCCTTTCGTTCGGTTTCGTCTTGGACAGCAACGGGATCCGGAACCGCCGGCGTGATCGGGACTGCGTCCATTTTTCCCGTTGGCAAGACCGCTGGCGGCTGGGCAGCCACACTTTTTCGTTCGGGGCCGACTTGATCCAACGGACGGTCGCCACGAGAAATCAAGAAATAGCACGCAACACACGCCCAGATGACGACGTTGGCCGACAGATTGGCCGCACCGCGTGCTTGTTCCTTCGAGCGAAAGAACGGACGTCGCGTATTCGCTGCCGATGAATTCAAGTTGCTCTCTGATTGCTCAGCCATGTCGATCTATCTCGGTCCACGAGTCAAGTTAAAATGAAGCGTGCTGTCAAGCAGTGCCAATTGTCAATGGTGCGTCAATCCGGGCCCACATTGCGTCCAAGAGAATATTCTCTCAGTTCGAGAATCCGCTTCACGCAGACGTATCTCTCGATGCAAATCCGCATGCTCAACAGCACGCTGCGGGTATACTTTCATTTGCCGCTCGACTAAAAAACGAAGTGAGTGCACATTCGCCATTTGTCTCCGATTGGGATTCGCACAGCGCACCTGGGCGAACCAAGTTCGCAGAATACTAGAAGCAGTTTCAAAACCATATTTCGGGAGGGCGAAGCTCCTGCTGAGCCTGTGAGTATTGATGTTTCGGCTCGGCGGGAGCCTCGCCCTCCTGCTTTTGAAACCACCTCTAGGACAATCACCATGAAAACCGTCTTCGCTCTTGTCACTTTCCTTTTCGGGTTGTTCCTGTTTCCGGCGGGATCTAATTCGGCCGAGCGACCGCACATTGTGCTGATGATGGCCGACGATCTCGGCTGGGGTGATGTGGGTTACAACGGCAGTCGGATCGCCACGCCCAACATCGACAAGCTGGCCGAGCGCGGCGTGCGGTTGAGTCAGTTCTACGCGCAGCCAGTTTGTTCGCCGACGCGCGGGGCATTGTTGACGGGTCGGTATCCGATGCGGCTCGGTTTGCAATGCGGTGTTGTTCGACCGTGGGCACGGCATGGTTTACCATTGGATGAACGCACGCTGCCGCAGGCGCTTGGTGAGGCCGGATACAAGACCGCCATCGTCGGCAAGTGGCACCTCGGTCATTTCGCGCCCGCGTATCTACCGACTCGGCGCGGGTTTGCTCGCCAATACGGCCACTACAACGGAGCGCTCGATTACTTGACCCACATCCGCGACGGCGGGCACGACTGGCATCGCGACGACAAACCGAATTACGACGACGGCTACTCAACAAACCTGATCGGAAAGCATGCCGCACGGATCATCGCCGAACACAACAAGACAAACCCGTTGTTCCTATACGTCCCGTTCAACGCGCCGCACACGCCGCTTCAAGCGCCACGGGAGTACATCGATCGCTATGCCAACATCAAAAACAAACGCCGGCGGACGTTCGCCGCGATGGTCACTTGCATGGACGATGCCGTCGGCCGCATCACGGCGGCGTTGGATGAGCACGAATATCCGTCGAACAACACGCTGATTTTCTTTTGCTCGGACAACGGCGGCATTCGGCAACTCGGTTCCAACGGAAAGCTGCGGGCCGGCAAAGGGACGCTCTACGAGGGCGGAGTGCGCGTGCCGGCAGTCGCAGTTTGGAAGGACAAGCTGAAAGCTGGTACCATTGTCGATGAACCGCTTCACGTCGTCGATCTTTTTCCAACCCTGCTGCGGCTGGCCGGAGCAAAGATCGAGCAGCCCAAACCGCTCGACGGCAAAGACGCATGGCCGACGATCGCAACCAACCGCCCATCGCCACACGAATTCATCCTACATAACGCGACGCCGTTTCATGCCGCGATCCGCGTGGGCGACTGGAAGCTGATCCACAACGGTCACGTCCGAGCTAACGCGACGAAGGCCAGCGAAACGGAAAGCTGGGAGTTATTCAACATCCGCAAAGACCCGTCCGAGGCCAACAACGTGAGCGGGAAGTTTCCCGATGTCGTTATTCGCCTAAGAACCAAACTCGCCGCGATTGCGAGCGAAGCAGTCAAACCAAACATCGCTCCCAACAAACCGTCCGCGGACTTCAAGTCGCCGAAGATTTGGGGGAACAGCGAATAAAGTTTCACGTAGTTCAGTCTCTCCGAGACTGACGGGGCGACAAAGTCGCGATTCGTCCGATTCTCGGAGACGTTCTGCTAACTGAAAATGCTCTAACGAACAGAATGTAACCGACTTGCCGCGCAACACATCACTGAAACTGGGAGACTCCAATGATGCGAATCAGC
>CAUZVF010000966.1:0-3185 GCA_963582955.1 Planctomycetota bacterium | reverse complement strand
TTAATCCTCAAAATCGAGCAGCATTCTATGTGTCCGGTCACGGCGGGTCAACGAGGTTGTCGTCGGCGAAGTCTTCACGCCGGCCGATGAATTGCATGCCCATCTTCGCAGTGTTAAACCGGTGTTTCTGTACGACTTCATACGAATTCTGTAATCCCAACGGGTGATATCGGGGCAATTCCGCGGTTGCAATTCCGTCAACATTCCGCCGATCATTTCGCCGAATTGTTAGTAATGGGTGAAATGCCGTTGCAGGTCGGACAAACATGTCTCAGAATCTCAGCAGGCATGGAGTTGGTATGCGCGTCGCGTGACGGGCATCGCAACTTACCTGACCCAGAAAACCGTTAATTTCGCGAACCCCGCACGAGAATTTCCATGGATCTGCCAAGCTGTCCCGCTTGTGGCCAATCGGTTTTGGATGATGATGCCGAGGATTGTCCGTTTTGCGGAGCATCGATGTCACAAATGCCGGCGGCAAGTGCACCGTCCGTTACCGAAACCAAGTCCGCGACGGAATCGGCCGACACGAAAAAAGCCGCGCCGTCAATCGTGAAAAAGAAGGCCGCCGCGGACACCGACGAATCCGACGACGACAGTCCATTCGAGATTGATGCGACCACAACCAAGCGGGCCGTGCCGTTACATCCGAAGCCGGCCAAAGGAAAAACGCATCGCGTCATTTGTCCGATGTGTGACACGCCCGGTTTTACAGCGAAGAAAGCCGCCGGCATGGATGTTCGGTGTGCGAATCCCGACTGCATGGTTCCCGTGTTCACGGCTCCGCCGTTGGAAGTCGAAGAGAAACCAGCCGAAGAACAGCAACCCGAAGAACAATCGGCCAAGAAGCGAATGTCGCCGACCGTGCTGATTGGTGGAATTGTGTCGGTCGCCGTAATCGCGGTCGGCGTCGTGGCATTTATCATCAGTTCCAGTCAGCCCGACGAATTACCCGGAATTCCAGTGGTTGACCAGCAAACCAAGAACAACCGCGATTCATCGCCCGACGTGACCGAAACCAACGAGACGCCGGTCGAGCCAACAAAAGACGACCCAGAAAAAGACGACACCGAGCCGAAAACACCCACCGTCACTGCGAAACTAACCTGGGACGACATTCGCGATTTCGTCTTGCCCCTAATGGTGGCTTCATCGCAGCAACGCAGTGAAAACCGCAGCAAGCCATTTTGCCGAAGATTGACGGCCGATGCCTATGCCGAAATGGGCAATTTTGCGGAAGCCGAGCAGCAAATAGGCCAGTTGGAGAAAGTTGGCGGCAGTGTCCCCTATTATCGGATTCCACCACTGGTCACGATGGCCTGGAAAAACCTGGAAAGCGACGATCAGCCAGCCGCGAAAGACTTGTCCGACCGGGCTCTTGCGTATGCGGACGACTTGCCGGGCTTCGGCCAATTCTCGGTCGAAACCGCTTCCAGCCTGGCGGCGGTGTTGATTTCGATGGGACGCGAGGACGATGCGAAAAGGCTGTTGGACAAAATCTCGGACACGAATCGCGCTGGCCAGGTCGCGGCCGTGATCCAGAGTGTCCGCGATCTCCAGAGCTACGATTTCGACTCGGCGATGCAAGACGTTCCGCTCAGTGACTGGAAATCTCCCGAATGGGTCGCGACAACGGTTTCGCTCGTCGCACACGACCACGTTGACAAGGCCTTGAAGTTCGCGCTTTCGAATTCCAACGTTGAAATCGTCAACGACTGCGTCGTGGCTTGGTGCGTCATGTTAGTGAAAGTCACGCCACAATCGGCCGTGACTGGATTAGGGTCCCAAATTGATGCGGCGGCCAATAATTTGGATTCGGAAGCCCAAGCACGTCTGTACGCCAACGTCGCGTGGATGCAGTTTCGAAAGCAAGATCAGCCGACGGCGCGGCTGTCGCTTGGGAAAGCACTGAATGCCATTGGTTCTGTCGCGGTTCCGGCAGAACTGTTCCTGCCGCCCGTCGATCCGGCCGGTTCGAAACAGTTCTATCACATGGAATTGCCCGATCGAGTGCCGTTAGAGACCGCCGCGTTTGCCTGGTTCGAGATTGCTCATGTCCAGGCCGCCCTGGAGCAGGCCGAAGCTGCGTGGATGTCGTGCGAGAAGGGTTTGGCCTTTTTGCGAGGATCGGCTCCCAGCCCACGTCTGGCGGCGACGCACTGGGTGGCCTCGTCACGCAAGAGTGGCGATGACCTGCGAAAACAACTCCAGGCGACGTTGGAACTGGATGTCGATCAGGCTCGCGCCGCGATCGAACGATACCGACGAAAAGCCAGTACGTTCCGAAAACTCGCGAAGGAACGATACCGGATTCAAAACGCGATGTTGATGGAAGCTATCGATTGGGGGCTGCTGGAACAGGTTTGGGAAGAGATTCGCAACCGAAGCATTCATCACGAGACCGACAAGCTGTATGAACCGTACCGCAACAAGCAGATCGGCAAACTCATGTTGGACCGGTACCGTGCCGCCGGCAATCGTAGCCGCGTGACGCTGCTGAAAGAGTTTACTCAGAACAGCATCGCCAGGATTCCTCGTGACCAAACCGCCAAGATTAGTGGACATGCAGTGGTCATGGGCAAAATCAAGGAAGCGACATCGGTTATCAGCAAGTATCAAACATCCAGAGACGACGATGACGACTGGCGCGACCAATTGATTCTGCGCCTCTCGATTCGGCTGGTGAATTTGAAAAAAACCAAACAAGCCTTCAAATTCATCAAAGGCTTTCGGAATCCCCTGATTCGCGAGCGAGCCTTCGAGTTGGCCGCCGCACGGGCGACGATTCTTGGACAGGGACAGGACGCCATGGCCGTCGCCAAACCGCGCGCCGACTTGTCGGCAACCGAAAAGGTCGCACTCTATCGAGGCATCGTCGCTGGAATGATGGCGCGATCTGGTGATACGCTCGAACAAGTTTCGCGGCAAACGGCCAAGGTTTCGCCGGCGGAATCCGTCGAATAATCACGTCTACGATTGGCAAGCCTCGCGGTTTTTTCTGTTTGGAAAACCCAGGCAGCTTGCGTGGAGATTACGGGACACGTTCCCGGGGTTCGCTGATCCGATTTTGTCCCCTGTAGCCGTCGTGGGCGCATCTGTCGGACGGCTAAAGTGCGTTGTCTCGTTAAGCCGACTCAAATAAGACTGACTGGCGGATTCACCTCTGACTTCATCGTCTTCAGCGT
>CAUZVF010000965.1:0-3186 GCA_963582955.1 Planctomycetota bacterium | reverse complement strand
CGACAACACGCTGAAAGACATTCAGCAGAGTGCGATGACACGTCAGCACATCGGAACTGCCGTCGAAGTTGGTGTTGCGAGGAGATCCCGCAATCGCAAGTGATCCGGCATTCAAGTGTTGGAACACGGCGACTCCGGCTTCAACCGTCGCCCACTCATCCAACGGAGCCGGCACTTCGACCAGCATTCCATCGGGGTTCCGCCGATCGATCACGTACAGCCCCCAGCCGTTCGTCGGCGATTCTTCACGCAAGTAAAAGTATCGGCCGCCGATCGTGTGAATGTGATAATTGACAGCACTCAGATTCGCATAAGCGGCTCTTAGCTCTTGTTCGTTCTGGGTGCTGTTGTATTCCAACAGGTGCTTGATGCCGCGTTCGAAGTGATACAATGCGGCCCGGTCAGGAACGACATAGCTTTCGGGCAACGTTTTTTGATAAGCCAACCGTTTGTCACGCACGATGACATTCGTGACATCCGAAAGTGGTTCCTCGGCCAAACAATCGGCCGGGATTGCTTGATCGGGAGTCGGTTCCCACTGCAGGCCGGAAGGCAGGAACGTTGTGGCGAACCCGATCACGCTGCCGGCGACGGCTCCCATCATCGACACCTGCACGGTAACGCGAGAAATGCGCAACGGCACACCTTGCTCGTGCGCCTTCACGGCCAACAGCGTCGACAGCAAGTAGCCGAAGCCGAACACGTCGGTGACTTTGACATCGGGAAAGAAAACGGGAACGGTGAAACCCAGCGCCAGCCGAAACACATAGGCCACATTGAAGAACAACAGGACTTTGCGAGATCCTTCGATCGTGGCTTTCTTCATCATCGGCAGCCGCAGAAGCAGCGAGGACCCGATCAGAATCACCGCCGCCTCGCCCAACGAAGTTGCGATTTTCATGGGGTCATACCACTGCAGCGCCAGCAACGCGGGAATCAGAATTCCGTTGTAATCCCATGAATAGTACAGATTCATCCACGACGCGATGAATGCCGTCGTGACCAGGATCATGTAGGCTTTCGGACTGGCCAGAATCGAGCTGGCGATGTCCTCGTAAATGTATTGCAAATTGCCGATATTGAAATTCGTGAATTCCATCAAACCGAAGCGCACGATCACATACGTGCAACCCAGAATGACCGCCATCGTCGGCAGGCCGCGGCAGAGGCCCGGTTTCCAGAAGCAATTCGCCAGCAGTGAAACGATGATCAATCCATAGCTGTGCAGGTTGTCGTGATACGAGAGATCGGTCGACCATGTTTGGCTGATCAAAGGCGCGAGCATGGGCAGAACCCAGCCGTCGATGACCGTGCGCACCAAGACGCTGACCAAGACCAGCGCGAAGAAGCGGTCGCGTCCAAAGAAGCTGGACCACGGCTTCTTTCGCTGACCGCATTCCGAGACTGCGTAGACTATTAGGTACGTGATCACGCTTTCGAGCACGATGACCGATGCTGAAACTGGTTTCGCGATGAGCAACGGAATCAAATAACCGGGAACAACCAATCCCGACGCGGCCCATCCCAACCTCAGGTTGAAGAACACCACAACCCACACGCCAACCAGCACGGTCGTCGTCACCGACGCGTCGAGGCTGCCTTCCGGAAAGATGTGCAGAGGAAAGAATTCCATATCAACAATTCACGTTACGCGCTGCAAAACAATAAGTGTCGGTTTTTGCACCGCCTTAAGCTTTGTCGGAAAAGGGGTCTGACCCTTTCCAACCAAGCCGATTTCTAAGCGTCTTTCCTATCCCCAAGAGGGTCAGACCCCTTTTCCGACAAAGCCTAGTTAAACTTTCGCAATCCGATTTTGATGCACAGCCCGTCGCCGATCTTGCCGGTCGCCGAGAAACTGCCGCCCCATTCGTCGATCCATTGAACGGCTTCTCGCAACTTGCGGAATTCGTCCGAATGGCCGTCGTCGGAACCTCCTCCTCCTCCGCCACCTCCGTCGATCGCCAGATGTTGGCGGAGTTGGTCGATGGACATGCCGAATCCCTGATTTGCGAACGAGAAGAACACTTCGTCAGTGTGTTCCTTGATGTCAGCCGTGATCTGCGTGCCATCGCGCGCATCACTGAGCAGGACAGACAAAATCGACGAAAACGCTCTTCTCATTCGCTCGATATTTCCGTAAACGCAACTGGTGAGGTCTGGTCGCGCGACGCGAACGGTGATGCGACGAGCCGACGCTTTGACAGAGACGGCTTCGACAGCGGCCTGCAGAATCTGAACGGGTTCGACCGGATGACAGCGATCGATATCATGCACGGCTTCGGATTTCAGGAACTTCTGAGTTTCCGTCAGAGTGGCCACGGCTTGTGAGACTTTGTCCTGAATTAACTGATGGCAGCCGTCACGCTGTTCGGGTTCAATCCCCTCGCTCGCCAGCAGGGACGCGGCCATTTCGACGGCGGCCAAGTCGTTACGCAGGCTGTTGCCCAAGTTCTCCGTCAGGTGATCTTTCAAACGTAACAGTTCCATCACGGCCGACTGGTCGATCAGCTCGCAGATGACGCCTCGAACCTGAAATGCCGACGGCTCTTGTTGCGACTGATCGGCGGAGTGTGTATCAATGTGCAAAGGACTGACGCTCAGAGAAAACGAGCGCCGGCTTTCACCCAGCTCGATCGTCATCGTTTCGCTGTGCTTGTCGACCATGACGCGGTGCAGCAGATTGCGTGACGCTTCTTGTCCACGCCGCGTCAGCGTGTCGATCAGGTCGGCTGTTTGCAGTTCGTTGGGCAAATGGCCTTCAGACTGCAGAATGTCGACCATGCGATTGTTGATCAGCATTGGCCGGCCAAACACATCAAACACCGCGGCCGCCGTGTTCGATTTTTCGAACAGCGATTCCATTTTCGCCAGCCGGTGTTGCAACTGATTCGTCGCGCTGAACAATTCACCGTAAGTGGCCTCTTCGGGAATATAACTCAGCAACCGGCCTAACGGGTTTCCATCATTCTGCTCGTCGATCGCCGACCGGCGGCGATACAACAGTTCGACGATTTGTTCGGCAATGCCCCGCACGCGTGATTCAAAACCGGGATGATTCAGCAACTGTTGTCGTGAGATGCCCAGCGCCATGAATCCGTAAAGCTCGCTGCCAAACAACAGCGGGACCAGGAATTGTTGCTCATCGGAGTCGTCGTTTTCGAAGAACCTCAAATTACGCAGACTCAG
>CAUZVF010000964.1:0-3189 GCA_963582955.1 Planctomycetota bacterium | reverse complement strand
GGGCATGGTGGGCAAGAAAAGCGTCATCGAAAGCTCCCATCGTGTGCGTGTTGAGGTTGTCGCAGACCGGAATCACTTTTTCCGCTTTCGCGTACCGGGTGCGCGCCCGCTAGAGGGGAAAAAGACACCCGGCAGCGGGTGCATCGGCAAACCGGTTCGAGGTATTCAATCTCACCCCGCACACCTTGCAGGATCAGCGGCTCGCGTTCCGCTTCAACGGGGGCCTCCTTCCCACATTCGGGACAGGCATGCACACCGGTCTCAACCATCGCCTCAGACCGCCGCGTCAACTCGATTCGGGCCAACTGCCTGGTTAGCTCGTCACCAATCTTTGCCGTCAGATCTTCGATCTCCGCAAACGTCCCCAGGGCCGCCAGCCGATCTTTTTCCTCAACCGCTAACTGCATTCCCACCGCCAGAACCCGCTGCTGCAATCGATCATCCATGATCCAGCTCCCGTGAGTTTCCCAGTTTGATGAAATCCCAACGATTTCACGGACGCACCAATTGTGCACATTTCAAGCCAACCGCAAAGTGGGGAATGCGCCCCGTGACCACGCTCCGTAGTGTTTCCCGTTCCTCATTCGTGAGGCGAACAATATACTTCTTTTCCATCGCAACCCTCCTTAGTTGCCCGTGTTTTCCCAAATCCTGCCCGTTTGCGGAACCCTAATTTACAAGGCTGACAAACCACTAGTACTATTCACATCGAGCTTCGACAAGACCCTTGCCTGCTTGTCTGGCAAGTGAATCAGTTAAGCAGTCGAAACTGCTTCACCCGTCGGACAAGCCAACGGGGGTCGATCGGTGAACGTGTCATCGGCATTAACCATTCAAACTGTTTTCCTGCCAGGCAAGCTGGCAGGGGAAATAGATCAACTTATTTTGCGCGGTTCTTAAGTCATTTTCCGACCGACGCGGGGTCGGTGGGGGAGGAGGGCAATCGATCTTTCGAGCTAATTCTTGAGTTCAGCTTTCTGATGTTTTGCTGGAATCGGAACTAGGCCGTTGTGGGCGGCGGTTGTTGTTGCCACCTTCGCCGGGCCGCCGGCCGCGCTGGCCACCGCGTCCGCGTCCGAAACTCCGACGGGGTATGTCGAATTTCGCGCCCTTCATCGACTCGAATTTCTTCTTTTGCTCGTCAGTCAAAAGTGCCAAGACGCCGGTATCGAACTTCTTGCGTTCCTTCTCCGCTTCCTCTCGCTGCTTCGTGAATTGCTCACGCAATTCAGCAAACTTCTTCCGTCGTTCGTCTTCGGGCAATTCTCGCAATGCCGTAAATTGCTTGCGACCTTCTTCTCCTCGTTTGCGTTGCTTCGCCTCTTCCGCGTCAAATGTGCTCTTTAGCTTCGCCAGTTGCTCTTTCGACACACCAAGTTTCTTGGTGATCTTTTCATCACGCAGTGCGCGGATGCCACGTGACTGAAGAATGATTTGATCGAGCCGCTTCGTTTGTCCTTCTTCCAAGACTTCGTCAAGCAAACCGATCGTCTCTTCGGTTGACTTTTGAAATTCTTCGAGCTTCTTGGTGCGCTCTTCCTCGGACAGATCGCGGAAACTACGGAACACCTCACGTTGTTCATTGCGGTACAGATCGGTCAGTTCCTTAATACTGGCTTTCTGCTCTTCAGTGATTTTGATCTCCTTTTGTACGGCTTCGATGGCAACGAGCGACAGTTTATTTGTAGTCCGGCCACGTCCACCAAAACGTGAGCTTCCGCCGCGTTGACGTCCCTGCTGTCGATTTTGTTCTTGAGCTTCGGTGATTGATGTTGCCGTCAAGGCGATTGCCAGCGTCACGGCAACTGATTTCCACATAAGTCGCATGCTCATCATTTGATTCTCCAGTCGTGAAATTACGGAATTCTGATTATCGACGAAAACGTCATCAGGCTTTTCAGGCCCAGGATAACGATTAAACTTGCCGTTGCCATGAAGGTTTTGGAAATACGGCCGGTTGGCCGCGTCGGCCGTCCTATTCAGTAAACGATCGCGATTCTCCGAATCTACAGCAAAAACAGGCACCCAGGAAATTTGAAATGCCGCTTCCGCGATTTGTCTTGATTTGTCTCGTTGCGGCCACGCCGCTTCAAGTTCGCAGCTTATCGGCGGGCGATTGGCCTCAGATACTCGGCCCGAACCGTGATGGCATGGCAACATCCGAAAAGATTGCCGATTCATGGCCGGACGGCGGACCCAAGACAGTTTGGCAGCATGAAGTGGGCAGCGGGTTCGCGGGCGTCGCCGTCGTGGGCGACACGGCCGTCGTCTTCCATCGAGTTGGCGATATCGAGCGGGTCGAGGCACTCGATGCGAGATCGGGAAAGCAAAAATGGGAAGCGGATCATCCCGCGAAGTTTGTTCCTTCATACACAAGCGATAGCGGCCCACGGGCGGTTCCCATCATTCACAAGGGACGTGTTTTCGTTTATGGAGCACTGGGTGTTTTGCGGTGCATCGATTTGAAGAGCGGCAAGACCGTCTGGGTGCGAGATGCGTTTGGAGATTACAGTTCGAAACGTCCGCACAAGGGCGAGCCGCCCGAAGGATACTTCGGCATCGGAACGACGCCGATCATCGAAAGCGGCATGATTATCGTAAACGTCGGAGGCGACACGAACGGAGCCGGCATCGTCGCCTTTTCACTCGACACGGGTAAGACCGTTTGGAAGTCGACCAGCGAACGAGCCAGCTATTCTTCGCCAACTGCCGCAACGATTGACGGCACGCGGCATTTGATTTTCGCGACTCGCTTTAATGTCGTCTCGATCGATCCCACGAACGGCCGTGAGAGATTTCGATTTCCTTTCGGTCATACGGGACCAAATGTCACGGCCGCCAATCCCGTTGTGATGGGCGACAAACTGTTTATCACGGCCAGCTATAATTTCGGAGCGGTTTTTGCGGAAATCGGCAAAAACGGCGTAGAAGAACTATGGCGCGACGACAATCTGCTCTCCAGCCAATACACGACTTCTATCGCTCACGAAGGCGTCCTTTACGGAATTGATGGCCGGCAAGATGAGGGCGCTGCCACTTTGAAATGTTTCGATCCGACGGCAAAAAAGGACCTCTGGACCAAAGGTGAATTTGGATACGCGACTCTGATCGCGGCCGACGGCAAATTGATTGCGCTGAAGACCGACGGCGAAATCGTCCTTGCCAAGTTGACTCAAAAGGGATACCAGG
>CAUZVF010000963.1:0-3190 GCA_963582955.1 Planctomycetota bacterium | reverse complement strand
ACCCTTCAGCACCAGTCGATGAGCGTAGTTTGGAATTACACCACTGAATCGTCAGATCATGGCTAAGCAGCGCGACGCCATCGTCAATTTGTTCCAAAATACCGCCGGCTTGCAGCAGAATTCCGGCGGAGGGTGAATCATGGCCCAACAAAAAAAGCCCTGCGAACTCTTCATTTTGCAGGGCTTGCAATCCATCTTCGAGTGTCGGCGGCTGCACAACCTCGAATTGTTGTGAGAGTTGTTGCACAAGCGAGCCGTCTGACTCGCCATCGCAACCAAAGACTAGGATTCTGGCAGACCCAGACACGGGGATAACGCTCCGATCAATGCGAATTCAAAGGATTATAGGGACGCTCAAATAGGCGAACAACCCATGTGAAACGGCTATTTGTCTATATCGTTCCGCAGTTTACGGTTTCGTCGCGGCAGTTTGGCGGGTCCGCGAAATTCGTCACTTCTGGTACCCGACGATTGCTACGATGCCTACATTCCATAACGCTGGAAGCGGTAGTGTCCTAAATTGAAAGCCGTGTTCAGTATATCCGACCCAAAGATTCTCAAATTAGGACACCGCCCTGGAAGCCATTAGACGCCAGAACGAATGACAATTTCGTCGCCGTCTTGCACGATGTAGTCTTTTCCCTCGACATGCTGCAAGCCGGCCGCCTTGACTTCTCGTTCCGAGCCAAGACGCAAGAGGTCGTCGACCGCCATCACTTCGGCACGAATGAACCCCCGAGCCAAGTCGCTGTGAATCTGATCGGCCGCATCGAGTGCCGTCGATCCCCGCTGTAGCAGCCAGACATGAACTTCCTTTTCAGCGCACGTGTAAAAGCAGATTTGATCCGTGACCTCGAAAACTGTCCTCAGCACGCGGTCACGGCAAGGTTCGCCCAGCCCCATCTCGGCGGCGAATTCCGTGCGTTCTTCTTCGGGAAGTGCTTCAACTTCCAGTTCCAGTCCGATCGGCGCCATCATGATCCGTATGCCCTGTTCTTCGAGCGGTTTCAGCAGCGACGTGTGGTAATCTGAGTCCTCGGTGTTGACAACAACCAACAGTTGCTTGCGTGTCAGCAACGAGAATGATTTGACAGCTCTCTCTTGAACTTCGTCGAACTCGAAATCGTGGAGTGTCTTTCTCTCACCCAAAAGATCGACGACCGGCTGAAGTGCATCGAGTTCGGCTTGTAATTCCGCGCGGTCGGGACGTGGTTTGATCACGTCCTTCTTCAGCCGTTCGATCCGATTGTTGACGATTTGGAGGTCGGCTAACACCAGATCGTCATGGAATGCAGCGACATCGGCGGCGGCATCGCACCCGCCAAAAGCTCCGATCACCTGCACCAAAGCCGTCGCCTCTCGGATCACACCCAGTCTCTGTGAGTTGACCGATTGCTGATCCCGGCTCAGGCCCGGTGTGTCGAATAACTCGATCTTCGCGGGGCTTTCTTTCTTCGGGCGATACAGTTCAATGAGTCCGCGAAACCGTTCGTCCGGGACAGTGGCGATGCCGGCCTGTCCCGTTTGTACTTTCGAGACATCCGGTTTGACGCCCGTCAGCAATTCGAAGAGTGTGCTTTTTCCACTGCCTTGATAACCGACAAGTCCAACTTTCATGCGGCGATGATTTCAACAATTGAGGATGAGTTGCGAAGCGGCGATCTACGAAAACATCTGGCCTTCGCCAACAGCAGAGAAAGCATGTCGATAGTGGTCGATTTGGGGATCCCGCGAATCAGCGGGCCAGACGATCGAGACGACATCGAAACGCGCCGGGCATTCAAGAAGCTGGTGTTCCTTCAAAAACGCCAATCCAACGCGGGTCAACTGTTTTTGCTTGGCAAATGTAATGGCTTCTTCTGGCCGTCCCGCCGCTTCGGAACGGCGCGTCTTAACTTCAACAAAAACGATGGTTACCCCGTCACGGCAAATCAAATCGATCTCACCGAGCTTCGTGTGGTATTGGCGTGCCAGGATTTTGAAACCCTGTTGGCGAAGAAATCGGGCGGCAAGGCGTTCGCCTTCATTGCCCAGAATTTTTGCCAGGATACCACGCATTTCCAAATTCCCGCCGGCGGTAACGAAACCCCCGTTTCTTGAAATCTCCGCTCTTGACAACCGGAGCATTGAGCCGTGCGCGAGTTCTTGATTCGGCCTCAGCCTTCCGAGCTGCCCTTGGCACGGCGTTCGGTCAAACGTGTCGCCTTGCCAACCCGGTCGCGCAGGTAGTACAGCTTCGCGCGACGGACTCGCCCGTGCCGGATGACATCAAGTTTGGCAATCTTGGGCGAATTGATTGGGAAAGTCCGCTCGACACCTTCTCCGGCGACAATTCGCCGGACTGTAAATGTCTCGCCCGTGCCGCTGCCCCGAGTCGCGATCACGACACCGTTGAAGACTTGGATACGTTCCTTCGTTCCTTCCAGAATTCGAGTGTGAACATCGACAGTGTCGCCGATTTCAAACTTCAACGGCTCTTCCCGCAGACTCGACTGCTCGACAAGTTTGATTAAGTCATTCATGTCAAAGTTTCCTAACGTGATAAAACGTTGTCTTTGTTGTAACGCACCAGATGTGAGAAAATGAACAAAAGCTAATTGTCCAACAAGTCCTTTCGCTGTTCCCGTGTGCGTTTCAGGCTTTGCTCGTTTCTCCAGCGGGCGATTTCTTCGTGGTTTCCATTTAAGAGGATGTCGGGAACTTCCATTCCGCGAAACTCTCGTGGCCGTGTGTATTGCGGATATTCCAGCAAGCCAGATTCCGCGAACGATTCGTACTTGCTGCTGGTTTCATCTCCCAGAACATCCGGGATCAGCCGGATGACCGTGTCAATAATTAACATTGCTGGAACTTCGCCGCCGTTGCAGATGAAGTCGCCGGCGGAAATCTCCAAAGGTTTCAGGCCAGTCCGGATGCGTTCGTCGAATCCTTCGTATCGGCCGCATAACAAAAGTAAGCGATCGAATTCTGACAGTTCCGTCACAAGTTTTTGGTCGAGCTTACGCCCGTGAGGCGTCAGCATTACTAACTGGCCGTTGTCCGGGCACTTGGCCTGAACGGTTTCAACACAATCGAAAACCGGCTGGCAGCAGAACAGCATTCCAGGACCACCGCCAAACGGTTTGTCGTCAATCGATTTTCGTTTGTCGTTCGCCCAGTCCCGGATATTCCAAAGATGAACCTCGACCAA
>CAUZVF010000962.1:0-3190 GCA_963582955.1 Planctomycetota bacterium | reverse complement strand
CTGCCAACCTTAAGTTATTCATTCGCCTAACCTCCAAATGTACGTTGTTTGCCATCACATCCTCTTCAATTGAATGGTGTTGAATGGCGGCAAGCAGAAGTCGGGGCTTTTCAGACAAATCCCACTACTGCCGCGCAAAGTCGAGTGAAAGCAGGTCTCGCGAGCCGAGCGAGACATTCGACGACCCTCCATCGTCGGCCCATCTCGGGTCCCGCTCGGCTCGCGGGACCTACTTATACTTAGCGCTGTACTACCAATTGATTGTTTCCACGGCGGAGAACGACCTACACCAATGGCGGCCGTTGCAGCAGCCCTTCGACGACACCGGCATCGGTAACGGCCGAGTCGGTTAGTGTCTCGTCGCGGCCGCTGTGGTGATAGCTGAGTTGGTCGTGGTCCAATCCCAGTTGGTGCAGAATTGTCGCGAGCAAAGACGGACAATTGACTTTGTCTTCAACAGACCGGTAGCTAAAGTCATCCGTGGTACCGTGAGTGTGGCCGGATTTGAAGCCGCCGCCGGCCAGCATCGCCGTAAAGGCGAATCGATTGTGGTCGCGACCAGTCGCCCGCTGCGAAACTGGCAGGCGTCCAAATTCGCCGGTCCACAGGACGATTGTCTCATCGAGCAGCCCGCGCTGTTTCAAGTCCTGGATTAACGCGGCCGTTGGTTGGTCGACTTGCCGGCAAACTTTGGGCAAATCGCGTTGCAGATCGGTGTGGTGATCGAACGGCATGCCGCCGTATTTTACGGGCGCCGTTACCATCACGAATCGCACTCCTGATTCGACCAAACGCCGAGCCATCAAACAGCGGTTGCCATATCCCGCTATGTCCGCGTCATCCAAGCCATACAACTTCTGCGTGGCCTCGGTTTCTGATGAAAGATCCAGAAGTTGCTCGGCTTCGCTCTGCATGCGCGCGGCGAGTTCGTAATGCCGAATGCGGGCTTCCAAGCGTGAATCGTCCGGATACCGTTTCTGCCGTTCGCGATTCAATTTCGCGAGCAGATCGAGGTTGTTGCGCTGCACTCCTGGTGGAAGTTCTCGCGCCGGATTCAAGTTCAGGACCGGAGCTCCCTTTGTCTGAACTTCAGTTCCACGGAACATGGCCGGCAACCAGCCGTTTTCCCACAGCGACGTGCCGCCGTTGTTGTATCCGTCAGGATCTCGCAACACGATGTAGGCGGGCAGATTCTGGTTTTCCGTTCCCAGTGCATAACTGACCCAGGCTCCCAAGGTTGGCCGGCCGGAAAAGACTTTGCCCGTGTTGATCGTTCGCAGGCCTTGCGGATGGTTGTTGTTTTCGCCGACCATCGATCGAACCATGCACCAATCGTCGGCGGCGGATGACATGTGCGGCAGCAGTTCCGAGAAATCCATTCCACACTGGCCGTACTTGCGAAACTTGTACGGGCTACCCATGACGATGTCTTGTTCGCTGCCGGGCTGAAAGCTCTCGACGTCTTCGGGATGCTTCTTTCCGTGAAACTTCTGCAGAGCCGGTTTGGGATCGAACAAATCCATCTGACTCGGCCCACCGTTTTGCAACAGCATAATCACCGACTTGGCCTGAGCCGGAAAATGAGGTTGCCGGGTGCGCAAATCCATCGCAGACGCGCCGTTCGAGTTTGGAACGTTCGCGAAGACCGAACCGTCCGATTGCATCAGATGGGCAAGCGCCAACGTGCCGAGGCCCAGACCCGATTGCTGTAGGAATTCACGACGAGAAGGACTCACCATCCACGCAGTATCGATTGATTGGTTCATAGCGCTTCATTCCGCGTAAAGGAATTCGCTCGTATTCAGCAACGTGTGACAAAGCTGCACCAATGCTTTCCGATCAGAATCGTCGCTCGACAGCCCGGTCTTTTGAAAGACCGCGGCTTGTTTCTGCATCGATGCTTGACTCAATTTTTTTTCTTCGTCACTTGGAGCCCGACACAGTGCCAGTCGGAATGCCCATTTGATTTGGCCGTCACGTGACAGTCCCGCCCGCGTTGTCACAGCGTCAGCGAAACGCTCGGACTGATCAAACACGAACGCGTCGTTCATCATCATCAACGACTGCGAGACAACCGCCGATGGTTTACGCTGTGCACAAGTCGTCGCGATCGCCGGCTGATCGAACGTTGTCAGAATCGAGTGGTTGTATTGCCGTCGAGTCAACAAATAAACGCTGCGGCGCCACTTTGCTGCTGGATAGGGCAATTTTTCAATGTCCGCAACAACCAACCCGTCTTTCCGCGCCTTCAACTGGATTGGTTCGCCACCCATTGTTGAATCGAGCGTTCCGCTGACCGAGAGAATCGAGTCACGGATCACTTCCGATTCCAGCCGGCGCAGTGGCATGTGCCAGAGGAGGCGGTTTTCAGGGTCGATCGTTTGAGGGTTGGCGGACAGGTTGGAATCCTGTCCTACGGACGATTGGCGATACACGGTCGATACCATAATTTGTCGAATCAGTGGTTTGATCCGTGAGCCGTTACGGAGGAACTCGCGACTGAGCCACTCCAGCAACTCCGCATGAGTCGGTGGTTGCCCGTTGATTCCAAAGTTGTCGGCCGTCGGGACCAAGCCGCGTCCGAATAAATGCTGCCAAATGCGATTGACGATGACACGTGCGAGCAATGCTTCTGCCCGCGAACCTGGTTGCGTCAACGTCTTTGCCAGGGCCGTGCGACGACCACTGATTTCGGAATCCGTTTGATTGAGAAACTGAGTGCCCTCGTTTGGCGTTTCTGACAAGACCCTCAGAAATGCAGGCTGTACTTCGTCTCCCGGAGTGCGAAAGTTTCCACGATTCAGCAGTCTTGTTGCCGGTGGCTTATCAACATTGTACAACGCTTGAATCTTGCCCCAGCCACGGCGACGGCCTTCCAATTCGGCAATCTGACGCTTCAGTTTCTCGATCTGGGACTTCTCGGTTTCGGTCAACGACTTGCCGTCATTCTGCTTTGCCTTTTCATTCAGCGGCCCAATTTGCTTGTTCAATTCAGCAATCGATTGATTGATGGGTGCGTTGTGTTTCTCGATGGCGGCTTGTTCGGCCGGCGACACATCGGGAAGTCCCCGTTCCGTGATTTCCGGCTTCCAGGAATATACAGCCTTCCATTTGTCGGGATTATAGGCCGGCGTCAAGCACGCCATCAGTTCGTAATAGTCCTGCTGCAACACTGGGTCGAATTTGTGGT
>CAUZVF010000961.1:0-3197 GCA_963582955.1 Planctomycetota bacterium | reverse complement strand
TCCCCTACTTTTTTGCCGCGCCTTCATCCGAATCGGATGCGCCGCCTTTGCTGCCGTCTGATTTGCTCTTGTCGGATGAATCAGCGTCATCCGTCGATTTCGGCCAAATCCCGATCTCCTCATAGAACTTTTGGGCACCGGGATGGAACGGCGTGCCCGTGAAACGGGCGGCGTTCTTTTCGTTGATGAACTTCGCGGCCGGATGAGTGATCGTCGCACGGTTCGCGTACAGAGTTTTCGTGATCTGATAAATGCGATCGTCCGGCTCATCGGCGGATGTAATCAAGTGCATCGAGCCAACATTCAAGCAGGGAAAATCCTCGGTCAAGTCCGAATACTTGTCAGCGGGAATCGTAACGCGTTGAAAAAACGGATACTCCGCCAGGAGACGCTCGACGGCTTCCTCTTCGTAAGGAATAAAATGGATAGCCTGCTCGCTGCACGCGCGTTGAATCGAACTCGTCGGGACAGCTCCCCCTAGGAACGCGGCGTCGGCCTGCCCATCGGCCAACATGTCCACAGCGCCGTTTTGATTGTTGTTCTTCTTGTCGAAATCACCAAACGTCAAACCGTGGGCCTTCAAGATCGGTTCGAGGAACATCTCGAATCCGGCCCCGGAAGGACCGCAGACAACCCGTTTGCCTTTCAGATCGGCGATCTTCTCGATACCCGAATCTTGCTTGGTTATGAACATTGCAACATTTGGTGCAATTGTCACGATAGCACACATGTCGTACGTCTGGTCCCACGTTCCGCCACCTTCGACGGCAAAGTGAGTGATCGCGGAATTCGACAAGGCCAACTGCAATTCAGAATTCTGCAACTCACGAATATTATGCTGCGAACCCTTCGTGCCTTTGGCCTGCACTTGCCAATTGTTGTCGCCTTTGTGCTCGTTCAGAGTTTCGCTCAACGAGATTCCCACCGGGTTAAACGCACCGCCGATCGGCGCGGTTCCCATGCTGATGAATTCTGGTTCGTCAGCTTTCGAGTTCCCATTGCTCGTCGCCTTCTTTCCGTTGTTGCTGCTGCCGTCGTCTCCGCCGTTGCAACCGAGAAAGGCCAGCGTCGTCGCGAAAAACAGAGGAAACACGACCGAATGATTAAAAAGTACGCGTGGGAATCGCATACCAAATCCTCTCAAAATTGGTGGGCTTGGGTAACGTGGCAGGATGACGGGTGTGAGCAAACTCGAAACGCACGCATGGCGTGATTGTTCTGAACCGTTCATCGGACTTTCGGAACGGAACGACAGATTTCGCGTTCCGAACAATCAACCACTGGTTGCGCAATCGTAGCAAGCCGACAAGACACCTGCCAGTGTCCGCCGCTGGCCGTGATCCACGATGCGGCGAGAACTTTCGACGAAAGTCGCTGAGTTTGCAGTGCCTTGTCAAAGTCAAGAAGTGGGGTCGGCATCCTGCCTGCCACGCGAAGACACAGCGATTTCGCAGGCTGGCAGCCTACGACACGGATAGCGAACCCGCAATTGCGTTGATATCATCGCGGCGGCTCAATTGGTCCTGGAGATTGCCATGAAGATTGCTGGCGTGCAGATGGATGTCCGGATCGGCGAAGTCGATCAGAATCTCGATGCGATTATCGGCTATCTGCAAGAAACAGCCGGCAACGGCGCGGCGTTGACGGTTTTTCCCGAATGTGCGATCTCGGGTTATTGCTTCGAGAGTCTCGACGAAGCCCGTCCGTTCGCTCAGTCCGTGCCCGGCCCGGCAACCAAAAGAATCGGCCAGACGTGCGCCGAATTGAATTGCCATGCAATCGTTGGAATGCTGGAATCCGTCGGCAATGACATCTTCAACGCGGCGGTGTTGATCGGACCGGACGGTGTTGTCGGAACGTATCGCAAAGTCCATCTGCCATTCCTGGGCATCGACATGCACACAACTTTTGGCGACTGCGGCTTCGAGGTCTTCGAAGCCGGCGACCTGAAAGTTGGCATGACAATCTGCTACGACGCTTCGTTTCCCGAAGCGTCGCGGTCGTTGGCCATTCAAGGAGCCGACCTGATCGCGCTGCCGACGAATTGGCCGCCGGGTTCCGAAGCGACGGCCGAATATGTGATCAACGCCCGGTCGATCGAAAACGGCGTCTATTTCATTGCCGTTAATCGAGTCGGTACGGAACGCGGATTCGAGTTCATCGGCATGAGCCGAATCAGTGCGCCCAACGGCGAAACATTGGCATTCGCGAACGGGACCGATGAAGAGATCTTGTATGCCGAGATCGATCCCGAGAAAGCTCGTCGAAAACGAATCGTCCGAGTTCCCGACAAACACGTCATCGACCGCATGGCCGACCGACGCCCGGAAACGTATGCCGTTTTGACGGAACCACACGGTCTGAAGCCGCCGGGACGAGATTGAATCTACCGATCTATCCCCCCTTCCTTGTTCCCCTCGTTCCCAAGCTCCGCTTCCCCTCGTTCCCAAGCGGAGCTAGCGGAGCTCGGGAACCAGTTCAACCAGTTCAACCAGTTCAACCAGTTCAACCAGTTCATAAACGCGACCCCGGTTTTTCGCGCGTTTCAGTCGTCCGCTGGTGAATACTGAGGTTCCAGATTCCACAAGCGCAGAATCTTGCGTTCACGGGCTCGCATCCGGTTTCGATCAATTTCAGAATGGTCGTCATGTCCGCATAAGTGCAATAAGCCGTGGATCAAATACAAAAGCAATTCGGATTGTGGGCTCCAGCGAAACCCGTCGGCGTTCTCACTCGCCATCTCGGCTGAAATGACGACTTCGCCTTCGATATGCTTGTCACCGTCGTCGTTTAACCGAAAGCTAAGCACATCGGTCGGGTAATCGTGCTTCAAGTGTTGGCGGTTCAGCGCGTGGATGGTCTGATTGTCGACAACAGCAATGCTGATCTCGGCGGACGCGGCTTGTTCGTCCAATAGAGTCTGACGGGCAACTTCGATCAGAAACGCTTCGTCGATCGCAAGTTGCGTTTGCTGGTTACAAATCTCGATGCGAATCGTCTCGGAATTCGACATCACGCGGTCCGTTGTTCCGGATACTTGATGCGGCCGTGATAGATGGCGATCAGCGATTTTGTCAGCGACTCTTCAATCGCGTGGACTTCGGTCATCGTCAGCCGGCTGTCTTCAAGTTGGTTATCGAGCAACCGTTCCATCACAATTTTGCGGACCAGACTCTCGATGCGTTTCGGAGCCGGGT
>CAUZVF010000960.1:0-3198 GCA_963582955.1 Planctomycetota bacterium | reverse complement strand
ATTCCTTCCGCCGAAATTGACGCGATTTCACCATACGATTTGGGAGCCGGCAATAAGTGAACTCCACTTTCGTGCTTTGCCAACATTCCGTCAAACATACTGTGATCGACGTTTGGCATGTTCTCGCATAGGTCGGCCAAACTGTGGACTGGTTTCAGATCGAGAATCGACGCCAGGTCACCCGCCTCAAGCCGTAGATCGATCAATGCGCAACGATCGTGCTGCTTCGCCAGGGTCGTCGCCAAGTTGGCCGCGATCATGCTGGTTCCGCAACCGCCACAGGCGGGCACGCACGCGATGACCTGCCCTCGTTCTCCGTCATCTTGCTGCTCGGTCTTGAGACGCGGCAATGTTGTAGGCAATTCGGACTCGAATTCGTTTCGATCGAGGAAATCGGCGACATCCTCGCGGCGTAGGATGTGCCGAATCAACTTTGCATCCGAAGTCGGACCGATGACGATGATGTTGCCCCACGTACCGGGCAGGATGGAATCGAAATAGCCGACCGTCGCTTCCGAGTCCGCCAGCGCAACGACGAGCGTTAGTTCCGGCGCGAAATCGACCAATCGATCCGCGGCGACATCCGTCGACAAGACGTTCGAAATCGGACAGTCAAAACCATGTTCGGCCAGGATTTCGCGCGTGCGGTCGACTACTGACGCATCGTCGGACACTACAAACGTCTTCATAAGATTGTGTGTTCCTGCCTAGCGGCCGAAAAATGCCGTCAATTCACTTGGTACTGAGAATGTCGCGTTGCAGCGATCATAATGCAGCCGCGGGGTTGGCCACAAGAATCGCGTTGTGATCGCATGGCGGGCGATTCGCTGTCGAAGCATTACGGAACTTGCAGAATATAGGCTGATCAGACATCACACCGACGAATCAATCACACGCGGAAATCGTTTGACATTCCGATTTCACTGGTCTAGTGTGTTCGATTCGAAGTAAGCAGTTGAACTGCTTTGATAGCCATCCCTGATTATGACTGCGAAGAGGTTCCGTCATGGCGCGTCCAGTGACCTTGTTTACCGGCCAATGGGCTGATCTTCCGCTGGAAGAACTCTGCAAGAAAGCCGTCGATTTTGGATTCGATGGGCTCGAGCTCGCTTGCTGGGGCGATCATTTTGAAGTCGACAAGGCGCTGTCCGACGACACCTATTGCGCACGCAAGCGCGAACTCCTGGAAAAGCATGATCTGAAGCTGTTTTCGATCTCGAATCATCTGGTCGGCCAGGGTGTGCTGGACCGCATTGACGAGCGGCATAAGTCGATCCTGCCCGAGTATGTCTGGGGCGACGGTGATCCCGCCGGTGTCAACGAACGCTCGATCGAGGAAATGAAGAACACTGCCCGAGCGGCACAAAAATTGGGCGTCAGTGTTGTCAACGGATTTACCGGTTCGAGCATTTGGCATCTCATTTACGATTTCCCGCCGACGCCGCGTGAGATGATTGATGCCGGCTTCGACCTGTTGGCCGACCGATGGAATCCGATTCTTGATGTGTTCCAGGAATGTGGCGTCAAATTTGCTTTGGAAGTGCATCCAACCGAAATCGCCTTCGATATCTATTCGGCCGAGCGGGCTCTTCAGGCCCTGGAAGGCCGAGAGGAATTTGGTTTCAACTTCGATCCCAGCCATTTGATTTGGCAAGGTGTCGATCCGGTTGAATTCATCCGATACTTCCCCGATCGCATGTATCACGTCCACATGAAAGACGCGTCAGTGACGTTGAATGGGCGCACGGGGATCAATGCCAGCCATCTTTCGTTTGGCGATCCGCGCCGCGGTTGGGACTTCCGCAGCGTCGGCCGCGGAGGCGTGCGGTTCGAGGAAATTATTCGGGCTTTGAATGCCATCAAATACGATGGCCCCCTTTCGATTGAATGGGAAGACAGCGGCATGGACCGCGAACACGGTGCCCGCGAAGCGTGCCAGTTCGTCAAGAACGTCGATTTCGAATCGTCGAACCTCGCGTTTGATGCCGCTTTCGGCGACTAAGGTCGCCAGCAGAATCCAATAATGCGGGCGAGTGCTCTTTGATCGAGCTGTCAGTTGTGTCTTGCCGTTAGAACGGATTTCAGAATCTCGATGCGGTCGAATCGTCTTTTCGCACTCGGCGACATTCATGGATGTGATGTCGCGTTGGGGACCGTGCTTTCAAAGCTGGAACTCCGCGACGACGATACGGTCGTCATTCTGGGAGACGTCGTCGACCGTGGGCCGGGTACGAAACAGGCGATTGACCAATTGTTGCATCTGCAATCGCGGTGCAACGTCATCTTCCTGAAGGGTAATCATGAAGAGATGATGCTCGACTCGTTCGACGGCGGCAGCGTCGAGCGGGCTTGGTTGAGTTATGGCGGGCATGAGACATTGATGTCGTATGGCGGCAGCTACGATATGGTTCCGTCCGCTCATTTGGACTTCTTGAAATCCGGCTTGGATTATTGGGAAAGCGACACGGCGATCTTCACTCATGCAAATCTGGAACCGGGGGTCGCGCTTGAAGATCAAACCGCCGAATGGTTGCGGTGGACTCGATTGACGGGCTTCGAGCGGCCCCATCCGTCCGGCAAACAAGTCATTTGCGGTCACACCGCGCAGCAATCGGGGCTGCCGTTAGTTCTTGACGGTTGGGCCTGTCTCGACACATGGGTCTACGGCGAGGGTTCGTTAACATGCCTGGACGTCTTGACTGGAGAATTCATGCAAGCCAAGCAAGACGGCTCGTTTCGCGACGGTTTGAACATTCAAGAATCCACATGAATTCCATTTCCGATACGAATCGGATCGATGAATGACACTGTCAGTGCTGGCCGCTCGTCACATTTGCCGCGCGAGTTCAATCGCACGAGTGGCGGCACCGTTGAGGCGTTGTTAGAATCTCCAGTTCCGCTTTCGTTTCGCACACACTCGCTGGTTATCTCGAGTAATCCATCCTGCCATGTTTCGGTCGTTTAATATCGGTGTTATCGAAGGCGACGGAATTGGTCCGGAAGTGACCCAAGAAGCGATCCGCGCCGTCGAGGCAGCGGCGCATCGGTCTGATGTCTCTTTCACATGGCAGAAGTACCCGTGGGGCACTGACTATTATTTCGAACACGGCCGAATGGCGCCCGATAACTATTTGGATTCGCTCGCAAAACATGATGCGATCCTGCTGGGAGCCGTCGGCCATCCCGATGTGCAGGATC
>CAUZVF010000959.1:0-3205 GCA_963582955.1 Planctomycetota bacterium | reverse complement strand
CGCAGCGCACAACGTGTGTTCGCTTCGGTGAGTCGTTATCTGACGCGGTACCTTCGCTTGGTCGTTAACCAAGAGAAGAGCCGGGTGGTCGAGTCGGACGGAGTCGAATTCCTCGGCTTCGTCTTTCGCGGCCGCAAGGCGACGATCAACGTGATGGCGAAGAACGTGTCCAAGTTCAAGCGACGCGTCAAACAGATCACCGGCCGTAGCCGGGGCATCTCGATGGAGCGCCGTTTGAGTGAGCTGAGGAGCTACCTCCGAGGCTGGACGGGTTACTTCGGTCTGGCAGCGCAGTTGAAACTGTTCGACAAACTCGACCAGTGGATACGACGCCGAATTCGCATGTGCTATTGGAAGCGCTGGCGTTACCCACGCACGCGCAGCCGTGAGCTGATGCGTTTGGGCGTCGGGCGTCGTCAGGCAATCCGTCACGCAAAGAGTCGCAAGGGTTACTGGCACATGGCCAAATCCATTGCCAGCGGCGTCGGCTTAACGAACAAGTGGTTGGAAGCGCAAGGACTTGTGCGTCTGAAAGGTCTCTGGGCCGAACTGGCTCCACTTCGTCGAACCGCCTAGTGCGGACCCGCATGCTAGGTGGAGTGGGGAGGGTGCCCGGAAACGGGCATCCTTACCCGATTTAAGTGGCGGTTTGCGTGCGGACTGTTCGGTCCTTGTGTTTGGTCTGGAAGCAGTGTAGCAGACGGTGGAGAAGGTATGGCGGAATCACGCACCAAGCAATTCCAATCAGAAGCCAACCCGCTGCGTACAGCGAAGGCGGAGTTGTGCCCCAGAAGAAACGCATACGGGCTGCGGATGCTGCCATGAGAGGTTGGGGGGAAACGTGCCAGATACCGGCCCACGAAAGCAGGGGCTCGCGAAGAGCAGTCTGGTCAATGAGCCACTGGACTGGTACGTACAAATCATCGAGCGCACCAATTCCCGGTCGTAGATCTGGTGCCACTGCCAGCAGTCTCATGAAGGGCGCGTAGCTCAAGCAATAAATACAAGGCATCGCTACGAATACGCAAACCAGCAGGATGCGGCGCTTTCGTGTCAGTCGGCGAAACAATGGACCACGAGTCCGGCGAGTCCGGAAGAACCACACACAACAGGACCAGATGGTAGCCCACAATACGGTCAGAATCATGAAATAGATTGTGTAACTCATTGGCGATCTCCGGATCTGTGGTTTCTTCGCCACCTAACAAGTATGTATTCTGTTTAACTGCGGATAACCCACGTCAGGGCGGATTATCTGCGGCTAGCGATTGAATAGTTTGATATCACACGCTCATCGCGAAGTCAACCAATTTACATACGGCTGCTGCGGATAATCCAATAAAGCACGAGGCATGGCTTTTGTCGGAGCATCAGTTAGGCAGTTAGCGATGAAAGTTGCTCAGTCATTGACAGGACCTTGTCAGGACATGAGCGGGTATCACGCCTTCGTATAAGCCGTGTGCCGTCGGCACGGGAAACTGCTCTGGCGGATTCTCTTGACATTCCGCTCGGGTGCCACTTTTGCCGGGTTGCATCTTTCGACTTCGCTGAGTCGGATCGAATGCTCGGCGACACGACACTTGCACGTAAGGACTCCGCGGACACACGGTCATCGTCATCGAACAAAACTTCTCGAAGTCGGTCTCGCATATGCCACTCCACGTATGGCTCGTTCGAAAGCAAATGTGTCATCGTGAAAACACACACACTAACCCGACGCGCGAGCGAGGGACTGTATTTGCAGCGTTTTCTGGGGTTTTCTCCCTCGCTTGCGCGTCGGGCTAGTGCGACATTTTTTTTCGAACGAGCCATAGTAGGCCAGCGTGCGGCCGTCTTTATGATGATAGATTGGTCGCAGATGGAGGTCCACGGTCTTGAGGCTGCGAAAGGCTCGCTCGACTTTCGCCAGGCTCTTGTAAGCCGCAACCACTTCGTTCGACGACATCTACTGGGTATCCACGCTCGTTCGAATCACGTAGATCCCATCCAGGGCCGCTTCGGCTGCGATGTTTTCTTCACGACGCGCGTAGCGCCCAGCGGCTGATTTCATCAGCCGCGACGCGCTAGCGTCCGGTTCCTGCTGGTAAATCCTCATCCACCGCTCGCCGTAAGGAACGGGCACGAATTAACTTCCTTGTTTAACAGCAAGCCAAAGGCGCCCGCGTTTCGGATACCCTACACGCAATCGAAACACCGACGCCTTCGGCTTTCCGTTAATCGAGTCAACAGAAACCGGGAAGTTGTTTTGGGACAGTGCCTAAGTCACGATGCCGTATCTGGACGTGTGAGGTCTCAGAACGACTGTCTCGGCTCGACCGGCTCGACATCAACGATGCGGGCTGTCGGCTTGGTGAGATCCACAAGCACGGGCTGCGGCGTCTCGACCTTCGACATATTGCCCACGGAATCTCGCGCGACCAGTCGGACGTAGAGCTTCGAGGGAACTCCTGACGTCACTCGCCAAATGAAGCTGCCAGTGTCGGGTTGCCATCCGCTGATCGGCTCCCACGGACCTTGGGGATTCGGTGCGTAAGAAAGCGAAATTGGCTTTTCGGCCGGATTCTGATCGGTGATCTTCCAACGAATTAGAATTTTGTTCATGTCGACACCGGTTCCCTGTTGCAACGGCATCAAATGCACGACCGGTGGTGACTGGTCGACAACGATCATGATGGACGACGGTTCGCCGGGCTGCGGCGGTTCTTCGGCAAGCCCCACGCCACTGTGAACTCGCAATGCGAAACCATAGGTTCCGTCACTGGGTACCTCGACATGAAACGGACTCTGCTGATCGGGATCATCGCCGTACTTCCACCACTTCTGGCCACCGTCTTGCGTGACGAACAATTCCACACGACTGATGCCGGAAGCTCCCACATCGTCGATTCGATAGTCGATCTGAAATCTCTTCGTCCTGACAGTTCGGACTCGGCCGGAACTTCGGCGAGTCCCGATTCCACTCGCTTGCGAACGGTTATGGGTTTGCCAAGTTGGCTGCGACCGATTCGATTGAGGTGCCGTATTCCGTTGGCCAAACGGATCGAACGGTTTCTGATCGAACTGATTCGAAGTGAACGGAGCCGACGTCAACGGTTGCGATTTGGTCGCATTCGGACTCACGGCGATGCCGCTCGGACCTGAATCGGAGAATTGCGGAGTGACCTGTGGTTGAGGAATGACTTGTGGCTGTTGTGAAAATTCGTTC
>CAUZVF010000958.1:0-3206 GCA_963582955.1 Planctomycetota bacterium | reverse complement strand
TTTGAGTAAGATAGTCGCAACTCCTTTTGGCCAAAAGCTTTGCATCATATTTGCGTTGTTTCGTGAATAATCCGGGCTAACGGTCCCGCTCGGCTCGCGGGACCTACTTTCACACAACCGAACTTTGTCGCACCAGCCGACTGCTTGCCAATTGGACCGGTCCAAAGTATTCATGAGCAATACTCGAAAGCAAGCCGGAGTGCACAAACATGGGTAAACGTCTGCAAGACAAAGTGGCGATCGTGACGGGAGCCGGTTCCTCTGGTCCCGGTTGGGGAAACGGCAAAGCAACGGCCGTGTTGTTCGCCCGCGAAGGCGCGAAAGTGTTCGCGATCGACATTAACCCCGACGCCGTCGCCGAAACCGAGCAGATCATCAACGACGAAGGTGGTGATTGCACCGTGCAACAAGTCGACGTCACTCAAGCCGATCAAGTTCAGTCGATGATCGAGCGTTGCGTCGAAACGTACGGACGTGTTGACATCCTGCACAACAATGTCGGGATCTTGGAAGTCGGCGGCCCCGTCGAAGCGAGTGAAGAAAGTTGGGACCGAGTTGTCGCCGTCAACCTGAAGAGCATGTTTTTGACGTGTAAGTACGCGCTGCCGCACATGGAGAATCAAGGCGGTGGCGTCATCGTCAATATCTCATCGATTGTCGGTATTCGTTACCTGGGAGTGCCGTACGTGTCGTACAGCGCCACCAAAGCCGCGATCCTACAATTGACTCAGAGCATTGCACTGCAATACGCCGAAAAGAACATCCGAGCCAACACGATCCTGCCGGGCCTGATGAACACGCCGATGATCGTCGAACCGTTGAAGCATGCTTACGCCGACGGCGATATCGAAAAGATGCTCGAAATGCGCAACAACCAAGTCCCGATGAAACGAATGGGCGATGCCTGGGACGTGGCGCATGCCGCGCTGTTTCTGGCTTCTGACGAGGCGAAATATATCACAGGGGCGCAATTGGTCATTGATGGGGGCCTGACGTGTAAGTCGTGATGAATTGTGTTACCCATGTCCTCGAACGCCTGTTACCCATGTCCCCGGTCCGTACAACCTCAGTGGGGAGGTGGCTAGTTCTACAGCGCTAACCCGGATTATTCACGAAACAACGCAAATATGATGCAAAGATTGTGGCCAAAAGGAGTTGCGACTATCTTACCTAAAACACCGCGCAAAATCGGAGTTGATCGCAACCCGAAGCGTCAGCGAGGAAACATGTTGAATTCCTCGCTTACGCTTCGGGTTACGAATAATTCGGGCTAAGGCTCCGCGCAAAAGTAGGTCCCGCGAGCCGAGCGGGACTTCAAATACGCACTCTAGCGAGGCTTCGCCCCAGACCATCTGAACAGAAGGCAACAGAGGAAACAAAGAAAAAGAATAAGAATAAGAGTCGATTGAAATCTTCGTTTCCTCTGTTGCCTTCTGTTCAAAGTCCCGTGTCCAAAACTTGACTCAAATGCAACACGTTGCAACAACAAAGTAACCCAATCAGCCTGTTTCAGGTTCCGCTCGGCTCGCGGGACCTACTCCGCGCGGTCGTTCTCGACGGGAACGAACATGTCAACGAAGTCGCGTACGGGCATCGCGTCCAGTCGATCGGGTTGCTCAAACGCATGAAGCACGGTCTCGTATTGAGCACCTGAGAATTGCGTCGAAAGATTGTGCTCGAATTTTTTCTTCAACAACGGGATTCCCTCGTCGCGACGACGGCGGTGGCCGATTGGATATTCGACTTCGACTCGCGGCGTGTGACTGTTGTCGCTGAAAAAGACTTGCACCGCATTTGCAATCGAACGTTTTTCGGCATCGAGGTAATCTCGCGAGAACTGCGGATTCTCGACAACTCGCATCAAACTACTGAGCCGATCAATTCGCGGATCTTGGGCAGCGGCGACCTCGTAATGGTCGGCGGTTAGCGTTCCGTGAATCAGTGCTACCGCAACCATGTACTGCAGGCAGTGGTCGCGGTCGGCCGGGTTTGTGAGCGGGCCGGTCTTGTCGATGATCCGCATCGCCGGTTCTTGAGTTGCAATCTCAATCCGTCCGATGTCGTCGAGCCGATCGCGGACGAGCGGATGAAGCTGAATCACCGCCTCGACGGCCGTCTGTGCGTGAAATTCCGCGGGAAACGAAATCTTGAAGAGCACGTTCTCCATAACATAGCTGCCCAGCGGTTGGGCGAGTTCGATCGGTCGGTCGTCGAAGTGAACGGCCGAGAAACCCCAGCGTGGCGCGCTCAGAGCGGTTGCGTAGCCCATTTCTCCAGTCAATGAAATCAAAGCCAGCCGAACCGCTCGGCTGGTCGCATCTCCGGCCGCCCAACTCTTTCGAGACCCCGCGTTGGCGTCGTGGCGATAGGTCCGCAAAGCTCCGCCATCGAGCCACGCTTGCGAGACCGCATTCCGGATTTGTTCTTCCGATCCACCGAGAATTGCGGATGCCACCGCCGCACTGGCAACGCGGACCAGAAAAACGTGATCCAAGCCAATGCGGTTAAACGCGTGATTCAAAGCCAGCACACCTTGAATCTCGTGCGCCTTGATCATCGCCGTCAGAACATCGCGCACAACAATCGGTTGGCCGAGCACACGGTTCTGATAATCGGCACACGCCAGAATCGCTCCCAGATTATCCGACGGATGCCCCCATTCGGCCGCCAGCCATGTGTCGTTGTAATCGAGCCAACGAATCATGCAGCCGATATTGAACGCCGCCGCAACCGGATCGAGTTCAAACGATGTCCCCGGAACACGCACTCCACCTGGAAGAATCGCTCCGGGAACGACCGGTCCCAATAATTTCGTGCATGCCGGATAATTCAATGCCAGCAACGCACATCCCAAACTATCCATCAAGCACCAGCGAGCTGTCTCGAATGCGGTATCGTTTCCGATGCTGAAATTCCCGACGTAGTCGGCAATCTCAGCGAGCAGTTGATCGGGGCGCTGGTCGGTCATGGTGAGCGGATTGAGTTTATCCCTTTAATGAATGCTGTCGCTGTTGCAGTGGAATTTCCAAACGCCTGCCCGCTGACAGGTGTGATGAATAAACGCCTTGCACCATCTCGGTGATCGAGTGCGCTGTGATTCCGGTCGTGATTGGTTCCTGGTTCTTTTCGATTGAGTCGATCAGATTGTTGGCAAGAAACTTGTTGCCGATGTGCAACCATTCCCGGCGGATCGGGCGGGGTTTGTG
>CAUZVF010000957.1:0-3208 GCA_963582955.1 Planctomycetota bacterium | reverse complement strand
CCGTTCTTGTTCTTCACGGGATTGAATTCGTCGGCGCGGCTCGCTTCAACGACCAGTGCGTTCTTGGCGAACGGCAATGCATCGAAGATAAATCGCTCGAACTTGATGGAGTTGGGTTGTTGAATCGTGGCCATCTCGCCCGTGGCATCGATGTGAGCAACGACCTTCTTCGTAAAATGGAATGGCAATTCGTTCGGGCCGCTCAGCAGGCGTTCGATGAACGACCGGTTGAAGATATGTACGGCGATGTTGCCGGCGCGCAGGAACAAATCTCCAGAGTCGTCACGTTTGCGAGCTAATTCGTCGGAAAGATCGCTGTATTCGATGATCTGAGTTTTTCCATCGACGTCGGCCAACAATCCAACCTTTTCGTCGGGCGATCGCTTAGTGACAACTTTCGTCGACATTTCCGATTCTCGCAACTTGTGAAAACCCAGAAACGCCGGGTCGCAGACTTTGACCGACGGGTTGTCGACTTGGTGATAGAACAAATACTCGACGCCGCGACGTTGCATGTCGTCAATCAAGCTGGCGTTCGACAGAGCCGCCAGCAGTCCTCCGTGACCGTCGGGACCAGTGGCGATGTTGTACTTGGCCGTCATCAAGATTCGTCCCGTCCGTGGATCAACGGCCGGCATCGTGCCTTGCTGGAAGAAGTACACGTCGTCGGAGTTCAATCCGAAGTTCGAGTGCTTTTCAAAAAATGCGACCGTCTCTTCATGAGTCGCCTCGCTGGTCATGACATAATACGGAATCGGCTTGCCCGACATCCGAGAGCGTGCCAAAGCTTGCTCGGCCAAAATCCGGAAGAGCGACCGGTCGGTCACCGGGCCGATTGAAAACATGCCTTTGGGATGATGGAAGCCCAGCCGAGTTCCCAGGCCGCCGGCCACCAGAATGACGCCAACTTTTCCGGCATTCAGAAGTTCGGTCCCGCAATCGGCCGCGGCACGCCAATCGGCTCGATCGGATTCCGAACGAGCCAAACGGACGAGTTGTCTTGGAGGATTGACTTGCGATGGCGTGGCTTCCGTTTCACCCGTCGACTCGTTCTTTCTGCGCCAGTCGTTCGTCAATTGCTGAATTTGCTCGAAATCGATGGCTTCGATCTGAGCCAGCAGCCGCATGCGGCGTTCGTCGTTGAGTTCATCCCACCATTGAACCAAGTGCTGTTGCCCGAACCGTGACAGTTTTTCCGATACTGCTTGCGGTACTCCGCTCATTGAAATTGATTCCCTTAACCAGAACGCACAAATAAAACCGCGCTGTAAATGACGACGACCATCGTTCCGAAAACCAGGATGGCCCGCGCGGTCTTCGGCTTTTTCTGAGCAATGATTTGAGCGGCCACGGCAACGAACGCTACCAGAGCAAACTTGAATTTTACCATTCCACTGGCGCCCCACCGATCAGTGAAAAATGCCGCAATCGGATTGCCCTCGACGATGTTATCGGTCGTCGTTAACAGAATATAGGTCATCCAAATATCGAGAGTGCTGACAAGAACGAACCAAGCCGTTTCTGTTTCCAACGACAGATGCTTCCGAAAAATCCACAGCAATGACTGATTTGGCGATTGACGATTCGAATCACTTTCCGAAGCAGTCCGCTCGTTCGATTTCTGTTCGGCTTCAACACTCAACGCTCAGCCCTCAATTCAATGTCGGGTGTGTCGAGCGGACAAATCTGCTCTGGTGCGTCTGCACATTTCAGTTGGCAAGTTTGAATGCATCTTCTCTTTTCACACGGCTGTCCGCGAAGACGCACCAATGTTGGACACACCCTACAATCACTTATCCAGTCCGTATAAATAAAGCAGAACTATCTAGGACCCCGAATGGAAAAAAGAGCAAAATAAATGAGAACGGCTACGACGACTTTCGTTCCAAAAGACAGTAGCGCATGCGCCGTTCGCGGTCTTTTCTGAGCAATAATCTGGACGGCCACAACAATGAACGCGACCAATGCAACCTTGAATATGACAATTCCACCGACGCCCCACAGGTTAATGAAGAACGCCCCGACCGGATTGACTACGGCGTTTTTGGTCAACAGAAGATACGTTATCCGAATCTCGACGGCGCTACGGAGGGTAAACCACACCGTCTGCGTATCCAACGACAGATGCTTCCACAATATCCACTTAAACGACTGTTCGGCCGATTCACGATTAGAATCACTTTCCGAATCAGTCCGCTCGTTCGGTGTCTGTTCGGTCTCAACACGCACGCTTAGCTCTCAACTACAGAAACTCCCGTAACTGTTTGATATAGGTCGGGATCTCTTCCTTCGGTTTGCTCTCTTCGTATTCCAAAACGATCCAGCCTTTGTAGCCCGCGTCTTTGAGAATATTGACCGTGCGGCCCAGGTCGGCCGGTTCCTTCTCTTTTCCGTCGCGTTTGATGGTCACCTTCAGTTGGGCGTTGATGGCGTACGGAGCAATCTCGGCCAAGTCGCGATAGGGATCATCCGTGTGAAAGTTGCCGCTGTCGAAGTTGACTCCGAAGTAGGGCGACGGCTGGACGCCGTTGACGATCTTCATCATCTGCGCCGGAGTTGCCGTAATACCGCCGTGGTTTTCCAACGCCAGCGCGACGCCTTTCGACGCGGCGTACTCGACCGATTCGTTGATGCCGGCGATGCAGCGTTCGATCGCGACTTGCTCGGTTTCGCCCTTGGGAACTCGCCCGGCAAAAATGCGGATCGCCGGTGCTCCCAACGTGGCCGAATAGTCGACCCACTGGCGAGTCATTTCGAGTTGGAATTTCCGCTCGTCACCATCCGGTACGCAAAAGTCGTTGCCAATCGCGGTGCCCGAAACTTCCAGCCGGTTCCAGATGGTTTTGACTTTCAGCCGACCGAGGTATTCGGCACTGACGGGATTGGGGAAGTAATAGCTTGTCAGCTCGACGCCGTCTAAATCCAATGCCGCACAGAAATCGACAACGTCATCCAGCGACATTGTCGGTTTGCTCGGCCGCGGTTTCGGCCAGCCACGCGGCAGAAAACGGTTGAATGAATAAGCGGCGAGGCTCAACTTCAACCGATCGGTGCAGGCGGGTGCGGCATTCAAGCCGCCATTCGGAAGGACACCCGCAACGGCACAGCTGGCGGCAGCGGTTTTCATCAAGAAGTCTCGGCGATTCAGATTCATGGTTGTCTCACTGGTGGTTGGGTATTCGGTTTCTCAGATCATAACGTAATGGCG
>CAUZVF010000956.1:0-3210 GCA_963582955.1 Planctomycetota bacterium | reverse complement strand
TTGAATTCGCGTTCGATACCGGCGGCATTCTGACGGCTGCCTTGAATATGGGAGAACCGTCACCCATCCATTTGCAGATTGCGGGTCACAATATTGCGACGGCACACGACATCGCCGACAAGTTGGTCGCGTCTCTTAAGAATGTCGCCGGAACGACCGATGTCAGGATTGCCCAGCGGGCCGATTATCCGATGATCGAAGTGGAAATCGACCGCATCGCCGCCAAAGATCGTGGCGTCACGCCGGAACTTGTCATGAAGTCACTCGTGAGCGCCACAAACAGTTCCATCAACTTCGATCCCGCATTCTGGATTAGTCCGAAGAATGGAAATCACTATTTTCTTGGCACGCAGTACTTCGAAGAGAAGATCAATTCTCTCGATACATTACGGTACATCCCGATCAAAGGCGGCGACGACAGCAGCCCCATTGTCTATCTGCAAGACGTTGCCAAGCTGCATACGAATCGGAAAGTGCCCAACGTCATCAATCACCGAAACATCGTCCGCGTTACCGATATCTTCGCGAACGTCGACGTACTCGCCGGTTACGACCTTGGCAGCGTCGTGTCGAATATCGAACGGGAACTTCGGAAACCCGATAGTCTTCTGAAATTGCAGCCCGTCGCGGACTCACGCAGCGCGGCGTCGCGCTATCCGATGTGGCTGCAAAACACGCTTGCAGCGGTCGGACTGAATGAGCCGACGAGATTCAAAATCGAGGGTGAGGATTATGCCGGTTTCATGCTCGAACTGCAGGGTGAAATCCGCTCGATGCGTGACTCGTTCGTCGACTTCGCGCTGGGACTGGTTCTGGCCGCGATTCTTGTCTACCTGGTGATGGTTGGGCAGTTTCGATCGTTCGTCGATCCGTTCATCGTGCTGGTCACTGTTCCCATGGGCTTCATCGGCGTGGCGCTCATGTTCTATTTCACCGATACCCGTTTGAACATCCAGTCGTTCATGGGCATCATCATGATGATCGGCATCGTGGTCGAGTACACGATTGTTCTGTTGGATTTCGCCAACCATCGGTTGTCCGAAGGAGCGACGGTTGACGAAGCCATTGTTGACGCGGCGATTGTACGGTTCCGCCCGATTCTGATGACTTCAGTGACCACAATTCTGGCGCTGTTGCCGATGGCAATCGGATTCGCCGGTGGAGAAGCGGACGTACCACTGGCACGCACGATTGTCGGCGGCGTCATTGCAGCAACATTGTTGCCAAAATTTGTGGTTCCGTGTCTTTATGTTTTGATCAAACGACGTCCAAAATCCGCTGTGCAAGTTGAGCCGGGCTGGGCATAGAATTCCTATTGATTCGCCGCGGCCACCTGCTCTTTTGCGTCTGTGATTGGAGAGTTGAAACATGCGATTTCGTCTATCAATGATCCTGATAGTTGTTTCGTTGACCGCGTTCTGCAGCTTGGGATGTGACCAATTGAATCAGACAGCGGCGTCGAATACGCCGAAGGCACCCGCGGGCCGTTCGTCGACATCGAATGAATTTGCGACCGCGATGGTTGAATCAAAACCATACACCGAAAAAGTTGAGTTGCCCGGCGCAAGCGTTCGCGGATTCGAGACGACCCGGTTAATGGCGAAAGTCGGCGGCTATGTCAAAGCAATCAAGACAATTGACGGCGAGGAAATAGACGTTGGCACGATGGTGACAAAAGGCGCGGAGCTTGCGATTCTGGATGTCCCGGAAATGATGGACCAACTCACCGAGAAAAACGCGCTCGTCGAACAAGCCAACAGCATCGTTGCTCAAGCGGATGCCGTGATCGAGCAACGGGAAGCAGGAATCGATCAGCGAAATGCCGAAGTCAAACAAGCCCAAGCACAACATCAAGAAAAGATCGCGCTGCTGAAATTCAGTATGGCGAAGAGCAAACGAATCGAAGATCTGGTCAGCCAAGGGACGATTGGCGATGAAAATCTTGATGAAGTCCGCTATGCCGTTGATGCAGCGAATGCGGCAATCGCCGCGGTCAATGCGGATATCGAAACGGCCAACGCGAATGTCAAATCAGCGATAGCTGACCTGAAGAAGGCGAATGCCGACAAATTGAGTACTCAGGAACATGTCAAAGTCGCGCAAGCGTCGGTTGACGAACTGAAGACGCTCATCGGATACGCAACGATTACCGCTCCGTTTACGGGCATCATCACAAAACGGATGGTCGACCACGGCGCATTCGTCCGGCCCGCCACCAGCAATTCGGGAGCCATGCCGCTCTTCGAGATCACTCGCATCGACAAAGTACGCGTGGTGGCGTCAGTCCCGAACGTTCAAGCCGCCAAAGTTCAAGTCGGGCAAAACGCGATCTTTCATAACATCGGAGGCATTGCGGGCGTCCGCATTGTCGGCAAAGTCACAAGAATTGCCCACACGCTCGATCCCGAATCGCGAATGATGCGGATCGAAGTTCATTTCAAGAACCCGCTGGAACAACCCGCCAGCGGCCGTACGATTCTTCTTCAACCGGGAATGTTCGGCAGCGTCACCGTCGTCCTCAAGGAATGGGAATCCTTAGCCGTTGTGCCCACGGGCGCCATCGAAACCGACAATATGGGACAATCTTACGTGTTTCTGGTCGTCGACTCCGGCAGTGGCCGTGTCGCTCAACGCCAAAACGTCGGCATCGCATTCAATGATGCCAACAGTGTTGGTTTAAGTAGCGGTGTTAAACCGGGTGAAACCGTCGTGACAAAAAACATCGACCAAGTGAAAGACGGCCAACCGATTCCGGCAAATTCTCAATAGTTGCCGCATCGTTTCCGCAGCCGTTGCCGATAATACCGATACAGTCGGTAAACTTTACCAGACAGGGTATCGGTTTATGTCGGTCGGCAGGTTCGTTTTCGCGTTTTTCTTGATCGCCCCCATCGCAATGCTTGTGGGGTGTCAGGTCCATGTTGCGTTTGGTCCAACGGATCAACCTGACAACGAGAGTTTTGAACGCACGGCGCCATCGCACAAGGCGCTCACCGCTTCGACGACACCGACTGCAGCGGATCACGTTGCTGCCACCCCAAAGAGACCGGCAATTCCTGCCGGTCCAATTCGTCCGACGTCAGGTTGGCAGGCATCCGAATCGCATCAACAGCCGGATCAATCACCAGGCGCAGCCGGGACGGATCCGCAAACAGAGCAAACAGCCGACTTTGAATTTCCGATCGAGCAATCGGCCGTCAACGATGAGGA
>CAUZVF010000955.1:0-3211 GCA_963582955.1 Planctomycetota bacterium | reverse complement strand
GCGACGTCGCTATCCGTCTTTTCATCCGACAACATCTGTCTGAGCCAATCCATCATCTTACGGCAACCATCGGCCATCCGCAGGATCTCGACACGTGATTGTTCGATCGCAATCACTGGCGTTTCGAGCATACGGATATCAAGCGCCGTTAAGTGCGGTTTTTCTTTGAGCGGTTTATCCGGAACGTAACGAACCAGGGCCGCGGCAAAGAAATTCAGAAATGGCAAGAACAAGAGTGTGTTGACGACGTTGAATCCCGTGTGAGTCGCCGCAATCGCCGCTTTTCTGTCGGGAAACTCGGTCGTCTTTTTGCCGTTGTCGTGCTGAATGACAACCGCCCGGTCGACGTCGCCCGGCACAACGTTTTGGATGATCTGAATGTACCAGCCAAACACTAATGTAATCCAGAACACACCAATCACATTAAACAGAACATGAAAATAGGCCGCTCGCCTAGCATTGGTTGTGGCTCCGATCGATGCCAGAATAGCAGTAATCGTCGTCCCCATGTTCTCGCCTAAGACCAGCGCTGCGGCCGTATCGAACTCGATCACTCCAGTCGCGGCCAGAGCGATTGTAATTCCCAACGTGGCCGAGGATGACTGAACCAAGAACGTCAGGACGCAGCCGACAGCCGCACATTTCAGCACGCCAAAGTATGTGCTGGCGTCGAATCGCTGAAACCATGCTTCAAATTTGGGAAGATCCTTGATGTGGATACAGGCATTTTTCATCAGTTCCAAACCGAAGAAGACCATCCCCACGCCCATGATTGCCATCGCGATGTATCGCCAACGGTCGCTCCGCGTAAAAAGATAGACGAACGCCGCGACACCTAACATGGGCAAGCCGAATTTACCAATCTTCAAGACAAGAAGCCAAGCGGTGATCGTCGTGCCGATGTTGGCTCCCATGATCACGCCAATGGCCTGCTGTAGCGTCATCAGACCACCGTTGACGAAGCCGACGACCATGACGGTTGTTACGGAACTCGACTGGACGACACAAGTCACGAGCGTTCCCACACCGGTCGCCATCAATCGGTGATTGGTCACGGCGCCGATCATCCGCCGCAATCCGGCACCGGCAATCGCTTGCATGCCTTCGGACATGTACTTCATGCCGAGCAGAAAAATGCCCAACCCGCCGACGAGACCGAAAGCCATGTCAAGCATGATCTTTGCATCCATGAATGATAATCTTGTGACTCTGTTACCGGATGTCAGACGAAATTCAAGACCGGTTGCAACGAAGCAAGTGCTGTCTGGATTAAGCAAATTGCGAAGAAACTGCTAATATGCCGCAAAGGTTATCGTGAACGTTCCTCAAAAACAATTTGGTCAAAAAGTCTATGAATGACCCACGTATTTCCCGGCTCGCCGAGACTTTGATTGACCATAGTTGCCGGCTGGCTGCCGGCCAAAAAGTCCTGATTGAGTGCTTCGACCTCCCCGAACCGGCGTTGGCTTGCCGGCTGGTTGAACTGGCTGCCGAACGCGGGGCCCTTCCCGTCGTCAGTTGGAAAAACAATTCCGTTTTGCGGAGCCTGTACCGGACTGGAAGTGCCGAGAGCCTAAGCCTGATCGGCGAGTTGGAACGCGACCGCATGGCGCAAATGGATGCCTACATCGGCATCCGCGGCGCCGACAATAGTAACGAGTTTGCCGATGTGCCCGACGAGCAGATGGATTTGCAGCAGAAATATTGGTGGCAACCGGTTCACATTGGTGTCCGCGTTCCGAAGACGCGATGGGTCGTGTTGCGATATCCGACATCGTCGATGGCTCAGGCGGCCGAGATGAGCAACGAAGCGTTCGCCGATTTCTACTTCAACGTTTGCACGGCCGATTATGCCCAAATGGCGAAGGACCAAAAACCGCTGAAGGCTCGCATGGAAGCCACCGACCGTGTCCGCATCACGGCGCCCGGCACGGAATTGGAATTCTCGATCAAGGGAATTCCGGTCGTCCCGTGTTCTGGCGAGTGCAATATCCCCGACGGCGAAGTCTTTACGGCTCCGGTTCGCGACAGTGTCAATGGCACGATTACTTTCAACACCCAATCGCGATATCAAGGAACGGTCTTCAGCGGCATCCACTACGAATTCGAGAGCGGAAAGATCGTGCGCGCGGAATGCTCGAACGACACTGATCGCTTGAACTCAATTCTCGATGCCGATGAAGGAGCCCGTTACATCGGCGAATGGTCGCTGGGCTGCAACAATCAAGTCAGACGGCCGATGCTCGACACTCTGTTCGACGAGAAGATCGGTGGCTCATTCCACTTGACTCCCGGCAACGCCTACGACGAAGCTGATAATGGAAACCGCAGTCGCATTCATTGGGATCTGGTGCTGATTCAAACGGCCGAATACGGCGGCGGCGAAATTTGGTTCGACGACGAACTGATTCGCAAAGATGGATTCTTCGTGCCCGACGATCTGCAAGGGTTGAATCAGGGACTGTGAAAGGGGAAAGTTCGGCAATGCGACGTTTGCTGATTCTCTTGCCATTCTTGACTCTGTTCAATCAGCCGCACGGCTTGAGCGCCGAAGAATCGTTGTTTCGAGACAAGGTCGCGCCGGTTTTTCAGGAACGGTGTCTTAGTTGCCACAACGATACCGACCACAAAGGCGGACTTTCGTTGCAAACGATGCGAAGCACCGCGCTCGGTGGCGAGAGCGGTCGCGCGATCGAAACTGGTAAACCCGATGCCAGTTTGCTGATCGACTACATCACGCCAACCGACGGCAAAGCAGAAATGCCGAAGAATTCCGATCCGCTCGAAGCCGAGCAGATTGCCGCCATTCGAAAGTGGATCTCAACAGGCGCGAAGTGGCCGAAGGGTTTTACGATCGAAGAGGCTAAAGTGACGGACACCGCTTGGTGGTCGCTGCAACCGCTGAATCAACCGCCTATTCCTGCCGTGACCGACGCGGACGCACAGTGGCTTCGAACGCCGATTGACGCATTCATTTTGAATACTCTTCGCGAAAAACGACTCTCGCCGTCACCGGAAGCCGATCGCCGGACTCTCATCCGTCGAGTCTACTTCGATCTGATCGGACTGCCTCCACGACCGGATGAGATTGACGTGTTCATCCACGACAGTGATCCAACGGCGTTCGAAAAACTCGTGGATCGTCTGCTGTCGTCGCCTCAATACGGCGAACGATGGGCTCGGCATTGGCTCGACGTGGTTAAGTACGCCG
>CAUZVF010000954.1:0-3211 GCA_963582955.1 Planctomycetota bacterium | reverse complement strand
TTTCGGGCGGGATGAAGGCACGGTCGGCGACATGCACGATGTGCGGGGCGTTCGGGTTGAGGTTTCGTGAAAGCTGTTTGATGCGATCGAGCCAGAACGGATTCTGGTCACGCTCGTACCAGTTTTCGAGCATCAGCGTATTCGCGGCAGGCGTCAGTTCCTTGATCATCCCCACTTCGATGTCGAGGTTCTGTCGACTGCCGCACATGGCCCGCATCCAGGGCAGGGCTCGTGCGTTCTTGGCGTGCAATCCGCTCGGCGATGTTGCTTTTGCCGGATGTTGACCGAAGCTAAACGATTGGAAGACCAGGTATCGGTTGTTCGGATCGACGTTTCCCGTCAAGGCATTGACCGCCAACCGTGCCCGCTTGGCCAAATCCAACGTGACCGGGACCTCCGCCGAATGCCACTTCCCCTTCGGTGCGATCGATTCGACGTTCAACGAGTGTGTCTCGGTTTTCGGATCTTCACCACAGAGGTCTGCGGGTACCGAAAACGCCGCGAAAAACAGAACGATGAGCGCACGGGACGAGTCGCCGCTTCGTGTCTGATCGTGGCACTTACCGCGACAACCAGTATGGAATCGCAACGCAAGCGGCCAGAATAAGCACGCAAACCAAGTAGATAACGACGACAGTCCGCCAGGATTGTTTGACATCGTAAGGGCCGGAATATATCTATACGTAAGTACACTTGCAGCAAGTGATCATCTTCACGCCGACCAATCGGGTTCGCGTCCCGGGCTCAAATCTGCGCTTCCGCACTTGGGACACTTGCTACTTTGTTTCATCGGAAAGCATACCTGGATTCATTGGAGCGTGAGGGGCAATCCTGGAATCTCATCGCCAGACGGCACTTCCCGGATCGCAGACCAGGCCGCAGCGTCCACAGACTGGAGTGCCAAAGGCACGACGCCCTGATTGTACCGGAACCACAGACGAGGATCATCCTCGTGTCCAGGTTCTGGTTGTGCAGCTGCTTCCAGTTTTTCAATGCAATCGCTTAGACGCCGCATGCGTTCCGCCTCCGCCTCCGCATAATTGGCCGCGGCAGTATCGTCGATCGGATTAGCCACTTGATCAAATCCGTCACTCGCGGGCTCGACCACCTTTGGACGCCGACGCCGAAATTCGTCGATAACGATATTGCGCGCCGTCGTGAATAGCAGCGGCCGAAATTGGCGTCTATGATATTTGCCGATTCGAAGATGGGGCCATAACCGCATCCATACCGCCTGTGACACGTCATCGGCCTGAGTCCGCCCGATCCTGGTCGCACAAAAAGCCAGCAGCGCGGTCGCATGACGATCATAAAGCTGACGGAAAGCGTTTGGGGCGTGTTCATTGTGCCCCTCGGCAATCTCGCGTAGAAGTCGGTCGTCGACGGTCGAGGTGTCCAACTCGGTCGCATCGATATGACCGATTGTTAACGAAGAAACTACGCTTTGCAACACAACTGCAGCGAGCGAAATATTTCATCCGATCGTGATACTGCTGATACTGCCTCCAGCATCATCAGATATGTTCGGCCTGTGATCGCTCATTTCCTATTCACGCCGGAGAACTGAAAGGAATTGAGGAACTCAGAAAATCTGATCGACTCGCACGTTCTCTCTATTGAGACAGTGAATCTTTCGATTTTCGTTTCTTCAGGCGATAATCGCCGGTCTGTCAGGGAAAACGAGGCCGCCTGCTGGATCTTCGCGGCATTCCGAAAAACTTGTAAGAAATTCGTTCCCGTGTGGTGAAAATACTCAGCCGATCAATTTGGCCTATGAATCACGGGCGTTCCGCCACACTTGTCGGTCCGCGTTCGGCCGAGATTTGCGAAGGATCGCGACACGTAGTCTCGGCGCCGACATTTCGGCGCGGATTAACCCAACTACCAAGTCGGCAGTTGGGTTGCAAACAGCCGTCATCAGCGTATCGTCGGAAGTCGAATAATGGATTGGTCTTACACATTCGCTGTACCCCGCTATGTCATTGAAAGCGCGACCGATTGCAGGCCTGCGGAGTCTTCGTCGCCCCTTACCAAATGATCGAATTCGGACACTTGCTGGATTCGTAACAACGGTGAGCGTCAACTCGGCAGCATTATTCTTGCGACACAAGTGTGAATATAGCCTTTCGAACATTCTGGGGCACATCATTCCAATTTTCGATGACTTGTTGCAAATTCGCGTCAATCGGTGACATCCAAAGACCATTCATGCCACACCGATTGCAGCGCATTTGCAGCATTCGCAATTCGTCCGTGCCACAAGTGTTTGTGAGGCAACAGTTTTGTGGACATGAAGATTCGGGTTCGATTCCCGCCGCCTCCATCAAGGCACCGTCAGTGACTGGCGGTGCCTTGTTCTGTCCGTGAGTGTCATAAGGTGACACGTCATCGTCACTTGCGTCAGCGGGTTGTGCAGCGTTCGAGTGACAATCGCTGCCCGTAGGTGACTCGGACTGCCCCTCGCAGACGCCCGATTTGCTGCAAATATGCTGCGACGAACTGGAAATATGCTGCGACTTTGACTCAGTGAGGCGGCGGGTTTCCAGCCATCTGGGGTCGGTCGGCAGGTTCTGAATACCCTTCGCCTGGTCCTGGAGTCCGATGTGCGTGTACCGCATTGTCATCTTCACATCGGAGTGTCGAGCCAGCTCGCGAGCAACGACCAGTGACGTCCCGTTTCGCAGAAGCTCGGTGATGTACGTGTGCCGCCCGGCGGCGTGGAAGTCCGCATCACCGTCCTGCGTGGTGTAGGGAATCCCGGCGGCTTCCAGATCCTTGCGGATCATCAGGTAGGCCTTCCGTTTCCCCAGTTTCGGAAACAGAGGTTCGCCGGGCGGGTATTCCGGCAGCCACTGCTGAAGCAAATCAACCAGTTGGGGGTGCAGTGGAAGAACATCCTGCTTCCGGTGCTTCGAATGCCGGGCTTCGAGAGTCAAAGTCGGTGTCTGGTCGTCTAGTCGAAAGCTCTCGGGCGTCACGGGACTTTCACCCGATAAGTTCACGCCCATGCCGGGCGTACCAGCGCACAGCCGCAGAGTTCGGCATCCATGCCGAATCGCCTTGAACTTTGGGCGACGATCCAAACATTTGATAAACTGAAACCCATGCATGCCCGTTTGGTGTCGCGATGTGCGGCGACGGCTGTGCGATCCGTTGGGTGAACAACCTTTGAGGGCTGCTGATGGCTATGTTCGAAGCCAACGATGAAGAG
>CAUZVF010000953.1:0-3212 GCA_963582955.1 Planctomycetota bacterium | reverse complement strand
CGACGAACTGCTCGGCAAGAATCTGTGCATCACGACTGCCGACTTGAAACGACAGGAAGGACCCCGCGTTTCCGAAAACCGCATTACGGATTTCTTGGTCCACCTGATCGAGATACTGGTGCGCGATCGTCAAACCCAAACCATATTTTCTCGCCTCGGAGAGAATGGAAATGAAGGCCGGCGTTGCGAAGTTCTGGTATTCATCGATGAAGGCAAAGAATGGCCTTCGCTCGTCGTCTGGGAGTTCTGCCCGACTCATCGCGGCGATCTGCAATCCCGTCACAATCAGTGAGCCAAGCAGGTTGGACGCATCGTCTCCCATCTTCCCCTTGCTGAGATTGACAATCAGAATCCTGCCTTCGTCCATGAGACTGCGAAGTTTCAATTGGCTCTTTGACTGTCCGATGATCGCTCGAAGAATCGGGTTGCTCAAGAAATGTCCGATCTTATTGAGCACAGGTCCAACTGCTTCATTGCGATACCGATCGTTCCACTGCAGAAACTCGCGCTCCCAGAAGGCTTTCACGGATGGATCGCTCACACGGCGCAAAAGTTTGCGACGGTAGGCTGCATCAACCAGTAGGCGTTCAAGACCGATGAGCGTCGTTCCGGGTGTTTCCAACAGTGTCAGTAGTGAATTCCGGAGGATGTGTTCCATCCTCGGTCCCCAGCTATCACCAAACAATTTCTTGAACGACGCGATGATGCCGGATGTCACAAGCGAACGTTCGATGCTCGTGTTTGTATCTGCCAGCAGATTGAATCCAATCGGGCGCTCATAGTCCCCGGCATCGAAGACCATCGTCTCGTGGATTCTGTTTGACGGTACGAGGTCCAGTGCAGCATCTGCAAGGTCTCCGTGTGGATCGATCAGACAGCAACCGTTGCCGGCTTGCATATCGGACGCCAGTATGTTGATCATCACCATGGATTTGCCCTGACCTGTTTTTCCGATCAGTAACAAATGTCGGAAAACGGTAAATCGCCATCTTGAAGAAACTGACGTCTGAGGAATCTGATCTGTTGTCGAAACCGTCCTTGGTTAAAACCTCGCATCTCGTGGCCTCCTTGCCGGTGATGGATTAGTGGTTAAACCCATCTAGGCGAGAGAGGCCTTTTTGCATATGTCAGTTTGTCTCAGTGACTTGCGAGAGATCTACGTGCCATTCGACTAACCGTCAGCGTGGTGCTGATCCTTGCGACTGCGGTCACGCCCTCATGAGCACGCTGGGCCACAGTCGTTACCCGCGGCGGACGCGATCACCACCGCAGGTTGGCTAGCTCGTGGCTGTTATCTTTCCGACAGCGCGCCTCGCTGGGTCAGAACACCCGCACGAATCAAACTGACTCAATGCCCTAAAACGCGTCGGCGTATCCGATCGCCGAACTGTTCGTGCAATCAAAAACTTTAGCGGCGTGCGTCACCGCTGCATTTTTTTCTATACGCGTGCCAGGACCGAACGGTGCCGGTGGCAGCCACTCCCGGATTCCGGGTAACTTGACATCGTGATCTACATCTTGTAGTTTTACATCTGTAGTCGAAAGCAGTTTCTTCAGCTTCGGAGAAGGACGTGAAACTCGGCGGGCGACAATTGGCGATCATGCGAGTGCTTTGGGACTGCGGTGAAGCAACCGTGGCGGAAGTGCAGACCATTCTGGATCTCGAGCGGCCATTGGCGTATTCGACCGTGGCGACGGTGATCTCGCGGATGGAGCAAAAGGGGCTGGTGACCCACCGTGCCGAAGGCCGCGTCTTTTACTATCGGCCCGCCGTTACTGAAGACGGTGTGGGAGAATCCATGATCGGTGAACTCGTCGAGCGGATTTTCGGCGGCAGCCCTGCTGAGTTGGTCAGTCATTTGCTGGAAAGCGATCAGGTGGATTCCGGTGAGCTGGATCGGATCAAACAACTCGTGCGGCAGTATGACCGTCAGCGAAAAAAGAAAGGAGCCGGGAAATGACCGAGTTCATTCCACATGCGGACATTGTCGCGAGTCTCCTTTTGACGTATCTGATCCATTCGACGGTAATTGTCCTGCTGATCGCCCTGCTCTTGCATTGTTGGACTACGGCGAAATCGGATATGCGTGTCTTGTTGTGGAAGGCGGCGCTCGTTGTGCCGATTGCGACAACTCTGGCTGTAGCGCTGCTCGGGATGCCACAGGCTGGGCCTGAATTCAATATCGCGTTTGCTTCACGCAGCGAACTGAATAGCGAATCTACAGACGGTAGTAAAACGGACGATATTGAAGTCTTCGGAAGCCCATCTCGCCAAGATTTCGAAGAACTTGGTATTGCGGACGACGAACGCCTGGTGACAGCGACGGCAGATCCACGTAGGCCCGTCTCTCCGGGATTGGCTGCGACACCGGCTCCGAGTCTCGGGGAGACTCGGGTCCGTGAACGTGAAGGCCGGACAAACTTCGCGGCCGGCGTCCCCGTCTGGTCCATCTTCGTTCTGGTCTGCCTTGCTGGAAGTCTGGTTGCCTGTGTTCAACTGACTGTTCAGGCGACACGACTCCGCTCACTGCGTCGGCGGAGCACCCGCGCAACCGACATTTCCGTCTGCAGCTTGATCGATCGCTTGTGCGAGAAAGCCAGAATACGATCCCAAATCATCTTGATGCAGTCCACCGAGATTCAAGGACCAATGACTGCCGGGATTATCAGACCGTACATTCTCGTTCCCAGCGGGTTTCTGGGATCGCTCAGCCGCGAGGAGTGCGAGGCACTGTTTGCACATGAACTCGTGCACATTGCGCGGCGAGACACGCTTTGGAAACTGATCGGGCACATAATTTGCCGAGTGTTTTTCGTTCAACCGCTCAACCGCGTCGCGCGGCGGCAGCTTGAAATCGATACGGAGTTTGTCGCCGACGAGCAAGCGGCGCAATTGCTGGATCAACGGTCTGGCCTGGCTGGCTGTTTGACCAGGCTCGGTGAGTGGCTTATTACTGGTCCAACACCCATCGCTGGACCACATCCTTTGGCTACCGGGATGGCGTCATTCCGATCGACGCTGGGCCGACGCGTTGAAACCTTGCTGAAGGACAATTCGGATTCGAAACTTACACCGCGACTTGTGCGTACCGCGGTCGTGATGACCGTGATCGGCGCTGCGATCACGGTCGTTACGTTCGCTCCGAGAGCAGTCGCGGATTTGGCTACAGTAACGACTTCTGAAAAAAGGGATGAACCAATGAAACGACAGA
>CAUZVF010000952.1:0-3213 GCA_963582955.1 Planctomycetota bacterium | reverse complement strand
TAAATGACTTGAGACAAAACACGTCATCTCCAAGGAGGGAGCCATGCGTTCACGCGAACAGTATATCATCACCAAAGATCAAGTCCACGACTACGCCAATGATTGGCTGAGCACTTCGCTCAAGTTGGAGTATCGAGGCAGAAAATGCACGGCCGAAACGTTACTTCAGATTTTGCTGATCGCCGCAGCCCGCACCGTGTCGATCTTCGCCGCTTGCCGCGATTTGGCGGACGCGCCCTGCGACCAAACGATTCGCAATGCCTTGGAAGCGTCGCTGCCGGATATCGCGGAACTGGAGCGGCGATTGAATCTCTCGCTCCACACCAATCTTCCCAAGGCGCTGTTTCGCAAGTCGCGTCGCATTGCCATCGACCTGACGTTGATCCCCTATCACGGCCAGCCGCATCAGGACGAAAAGGAAATCTATCGCAGCGCGCCCAAATCGGGCACGACGCACTTTCATGCCTACGCCACCGCGGCGGTGATGCACAAAGGCCATCGCTACACCTTGGCACTGCTCCACGTCGAGTACGGTACGAAGATGAAAGACGTGGTCCAACAACTGCTCAAAATCGTTCGCAGCCGTGGCGTGAAAATTCAATATCTCCTGCTGGACAAGGGTTTTTTCAGCGTCGAGGTGGTCACGTATTTGAAGCGGGCGGGCACTGGATTTATTATTCCGGCCATGGCCCGCGGCCGCAAACCGAAGGGCCGAAAAAAGGCGACCGGCCTGCGGGCGCTGCAACAAAAAAAGAACGGTTACTATCGGCATACGCTCACCGGCAAGGCGGGCGGCAAGCCGCGCAGTTCGCGCGTGACGATCTGCGTGGCGAGCAAAAGTTACACGCACAAAAAAACGGGCAAGCGTCGCACGAGGCGCGGATCAAGACCTGCGCGCGACTCGCGGCTGCGGCTGTTGTTTGTGGGCATCGCATTGGTGCTACGCAATGTTTGGGTCTGGCTGCACTTCCAACTCGCCGTGGGAAAATGGAGCGAAGAGCCGCAGTTGTTTTTGGAACTGCTCCGCTTCCGGGAGATGTTACGGTGGATCAGCCAAGTCATCGGAGGGCTGCTCGGAGACGATCAAAGACAAGGCATTGAATATGAAGCATACCGGAAACTGGCTGCGAATTGTTGAATTGTGGCGTATTGGGAACTACTGAATTTTCATGGAGGTTGCGATGATCAAGGATGGTCCCGTCAAGGAATTGCGGCGACTGCTCAGCCTGGGCAGGCCACTGGCCGCTTCGGCAAGGATGACCGAAATGACTGAAAAGACCGCACGCAAGTACCGCGATGACGAACGACTGCCGTCAGAGCAGAAAACGGCTCGAAACTACCGGACGCGCGTCGATCCGTTCGAAGACGTCTGGGCCGAGGTACAGCGGAAGCTCGCAGGCGAACCGGCGCTAAAAGCGGTCACCTTGTTCGAATGGTTGCAGCAGACGGATCCCGGTCGATTTCCCGATTCCACGCGCCGCACGTTCGAGCGACGTGTGGCCCAGTGGCGAAGTCTTTACGGGCCGGGCAAGACGGTTTTTTTCAGCCAGATTCATCACCCCGGACGATTGGCGGCCAGCGACTTCACCGTCTGCAATGAGCTCGGCGTGAAGATCGCCGGCGAGCGGTTTGATCACACGTTGTTTCACTGCGTGCTGACTTACAGCAACGTCGAATCGGTCTCGCTCTGTTTTTCAGAATCTTTTGAAGCACTCAGCCAGGGCATTCAAAAAGCGTTCTGGGAATTCGGAGGCGTGCCTCTGCGGCATCGAACGGATTCGCTCAGCGCGGCGGTGCGCAATCACTCCAGCCGCAAGACGCTGACGGATCGTTACGCGGCGTTGATGGATCATTACCGCTGCGAAGCGGAACGCACCAATGCGCGCTGTGCCAACGAGAACGGCGATGTCGAATCGTCCAACCGGCACATCAAGGATCGCATCGACCAGGCGTTGTTGCTGCGCGGCAGTCGGGATTTCACCAACCGCGACGAGTATGTGAATTTCGTAGAAGAGATCATTTCCCGTGCCAACACCAATCGTTCGGAACGGTTCCTCGAAGAGCGGGCCGCCTTCGGGCCACTGCCGGAGCAGCGACTCGACACCGACGACTTTCTGCCCGACATTCGCGTCAGCCGCAGCAGCACGATTCAGGTACGAACCAACACGTATTCGGTTCCCAGCCGACTGATTGGCCGGCAGGTGAATGTGCGAGTTGGAGCCGAACAGATCAGCGTGACTCACCGCGGCCACCTCATTCAGACCATGCCGCGACTGGTTGGAAAGAAGCAGGTCTCGATCAACTATCGCCACATCATTGATTCATTGGTTCGCAAGCCGGGCGCATTTGCGAACTATCAGTATCGCGAGGAAATGTTTCCCACCAGCGGGTTCCGCATCGCTTACGACATGCTTCGCGACAACCACGCCCAGAAGGTGGCCGACAAGATGTACGTGCAGATTCTGGAGATTGCCGCTCGCGAAAGTCAGGACGCCGTGGCCGATGCGCTGCGGCATCTGATCGCCGCCGGTGAAGTGATCGCCGTGGATCGAGTCGCCTCGCTCGTCGCCGATGCGATCCGTCTTCCCCCTGTCACCGATCTGGAAATTGAGTCGCCCGACCTGTCCGTTTTTGATTCCTTATTCACCACGTTCGACAAGGAGAGTCCGAACCATGCCACGCACGAAAGCATCCGCCCGAACTTCCACGAAAGCGACGCCCGCTTCAGTGGCGAAGAAGAAGGCGTCGTCAAAACGGGCGAAAACCACGACGCCGAGAACCACGACGCCGAAACCCGATCTGACGTTCCAGTTGACCGAACAGTTCCGGGAACTCCGTCTGCCGGCGATACGCGATCATTTCCCGGCGTCGGCGCGACGAGCGGCGGTCGAGAACCTCAGCCACCTGGAGTATCTGTCGGAACTGACGACGCTGGAGTGCGCAGCGCGCCGGGAGGGCCGCATCAAGCGTCTGGTGAATCGCTCGAAGCTTCCGCCGGACAAAACGTGGGACTCCTTCAAGTTCGACCGCCTGCCACTGTACGTGACTCAGCAACTCCAGACGCTTCGCGACGGCTCGTTTCTGAAACGCCGGGAGAATGTTCTGTTGTTTGGGAAACCCGGTTCGGGGAAGAGCCATGCTTTGTGTGCTCTGGCCGAGCAATTGATATTCCAGGGACACAGCATCCTGTTTACGACCTGCGGCCTGTTGGTG
>CAUZVF010000951.1:0-3213 GCA_963582955.1 Planctomycetota bacterium | reverse complement strand
CGTTCTCGGGTTGTGGTGAAGGTACCGCAACCGAGGAGGATGAAGCGGATGCTGAGGCCAATATGGAAGAAGGCGGCGAAGCCCTGAGCGCCGTAGGGGATCCGTCGAATATGGACGGAGCTGATGGTGAATCGGGAGAAGGAGCTGGTGCCGGCGAAGGTGGCGAAAAACCTGAGTGACCTGAACTCGACGTCTGGCTGGCGTGACGGCGAACGCGGAGGCGGATCGGTTGGTGGGGCAGCAGTTCCCTTTCAAACACCGCTTCGGCGTGCCGTCGGCCAGCGTGACACATTGCATAATGCTGACAATCGCTCAGCCACCGCTGTCACACGCTAACAAATCGTAGGTTGTTGGTCGGGATACGAAACCGCTTTTATTAATCGCAGCCGTTTGAGCTTGCGCATTTGATTGTCTCTTAGGGCCAGCGGCAGAATCAGACCTGCATTTGGCGGTAGCAACGGTCGAACGACCGTGGGCCAACAGTGATCTCCCACGCTCTAGCGAGCGTGGCTACAAATTGAAGCCGCCAGTTTACTTCCACCACCGGTCCTTACCTTAGCGGATACCTGAACGGCGTATTGACAGTTGGTTTCCAACGGAAATCTCAGGCCGACTTCGAAAATGAAATGGATGTGCAAGGTTTAGCAGATTCGCTTTGTTTGGCCGGTCAAAAGAACAACCGGCCGAGCTGAATGGGCTTGCCGATTCGTCCTGTCTCACAGGCTACGCAACGTCCTGGGGGTTTTGGTTGTCCTCATCCCGAGCCAAGATCCACCCTATGGGACAAAGCGTTGAGCGCCGAATCACGCCCGCACCGCGCGGCGGCAGCCGCTCGTGAATACTCTCTTGCCTCGAGGCCGCTTTGCAGTAGGATTCAATTGAGTTTGACGGCACACTTTGTCGTAAACGAGAGTGGTGAATATGCTAATTTGAAGGGTCAGCGCGGAAGCACAACAACGATAGGTCCCAATAATGAGCCGTTCGCAAAAGAAGTTGATTGGAATCGCGGTCAGTGCCGTCGTTGTCTTGGTTGGTGTTGCCGCGTTCTGGATGTTTTCAAATTCTTTCGCATCACGGAACGAGATTCTAAAGCAGGCGAGAACGGCGTTGGCGAACGGCGACGCGACACAAGCTCAAAAGCTCGCCGCGGGGTTATTGGAAAGCGAACCCAACCTGGTGCAGGCTTTGTTGATCGCGGGTGAAGCTTGCGTCAACCTGAAAGAACCAAACAAGGCATTGAATTACTACTCGCGGCTACCGTCCGACGAGAGTAAAGCTGTCTTGGACGGCAAGTTTCAGGCCGCGCGGATTGCCGCCGAACTTGGCGATTCCGCTGAAGCGGAAAAGTACTTGCGTGAAATCCTCAAGTATGAACCTGACCGCGTCGATGCAATCGAATCGCTGTCGTTCTTACTCAGGGTTTCGGGCCGCCGTTGGGAATTGCGGCCGATTGTTGTCAAACTGCTGAAACTCAAAATCCGTCGCAGCGAAATCCTGCTCCCGTTGGCGTCCGACCGGCTGACGATCAACGATAACGAGTATAAGTTAATCGATCACTTTCGCAGCCAAAACGAAATGGATCCGCTCGTCCTTCTGGGGCAAGGCTGGGAATTGCAGCGTTTGGGGGCTCATCGCACTGCGATCGAGTTATTTCGGGAACTCACCGTATCACACCCAGATTTGCTGGAAGCCTGGGCTCAACTCGGCATCAGCCTGACCGTTGCCGGTTCAGACCGGGACGTTCTTGCGTGGCATGACCGATTGCCTTCCGGAGCAGATTTGCATCCGTTGATTTGGCACGTCCGTGGATTATGGCAGCAGCAACATCATCAGTACGAAGCGGCCGCCAGGTGCTTTTGGGAAGCTCTATCACGTGATCCACACCATCCGGCCGCGCATTATCAGTTGTCTCAGACGCTCGTTGATTTGAGTCGTCCCGATGTGGCGGGCGAATTTGCCCAACGCGCCCAGATGCTATCAACGTTGAAAATGCAAGCCGAATCGGCGAGCGTCATCGAATCGTACATCCCATCCCTTGTCGAACAATTGCAATCGATCGGACGCATCACCGAGGCCATTGGTTGGTGTCAGACAATCGTCGATGGGGACCGCGGAAAACGAAAAAAATGGGCCAAAGAAACCATTGAACGGCTGGAATCCGAATTTGCATCGACGCTGGCAAATTCTGATGAACTTATGCTGCCACAATTCAACTTGGCAATTAAGTTCGATTTGACCAACTATCCATTGCCAGATTGGAGCAAGGCGGAATCGCTGGTCAATGACATTCCGTCTGATTTGAAACCCCGCAGCCGGGCTTCATTCGTCAACATGGCCGCGGACGCCCAGTTGAGTTTTTCGTATTTCAATGGCGCGGATCAAAAAGCCGGTGGCGCCTATATGTTCGAATTCAGCGGCGGAGGCGTGGGAGTGATCGATTTCAACAACGACGGTTGGCCGGACATTTATTTGACGCAAGGTTGCGCGTGGCCACCCGATCCCGGCCAAAGGAAATATCTAAACCGTTTGTTTCAGAATTTGGGCGACGGCAAGTTTCATGAGGTTGGTGGCTGGTCGCATACGGACGACATCGGATTCGGGCAAGGCGTCGCCGTCGGTGACTATAACGGCGATGGCTTTGCCGATCTTTATGTTGCCAATATTGGAAGAAATCAGCTCTACCAGAATAATGGAGACGGGACGTTTTCGGTGGTTGACGACGATGTGGTCAGAAGTAACAGCGTCGAGAATTGCTGGACCGTCAGTTGTGTGCTGGCTGACTTGAATGGAGACGGATGGCCCGATCTCTATGATGTCAATTATCTCGGCGGTCCCGAAGTCTACACAAGATTCTGCAAGAACCGAGGGGAGACGATTCAATGCTATCCGACCGATTTTCCGGCCGAGCAAGATCGCATTTTGACGAACCAAGGGAATGGCGCATTTGAGGATGCGACACAGGAATCCGGGATCGTGCTCTCGGACGGCAAAGGAATGGGGATCGTCGCGGCGGACTTCAACGAAACGCGGAAACTGAGTGTGATGATTGCCAATGACACGGCAGCGAATTTCTTTCTGATTAACGAAACAACGCGGGATGGCCAACTCACGTTCACTGACAATGCACTGCTGGCGGGGTTGGCGCTCGACACCGACGGTTTCACGAATTCTTGCATGGGGATTGCCGCCGGTGATGCCAATGGCGACGGTTTG
>CAUZVF010000950.1:0-3215 GCA_963582955.1 Planctomycetota bacterium | reverse complement strand
CGAACTGATCGAGCGTGCGAAAGAATCGATTAGTGACAACAATTGGGTCGTTGGCGAGTGCGCGGCGAAATGGACGAAAAAGTATGCGCGCGGGCGGTCTGACGCTGATTTTGGGAATCTGGTCGGGATGACCGGCGATCAAGTCTTTCAGCGGCGCCGCGTGTGGGAGACGTTCGCGGATGTTTCCGGAAATTATGACAGCCTGAAATGGTCGCACTTTTATGTGGCTTTGAATTGGGATGACGCTCCCGAATGTTTGCTGTGGGCGGAAGAAAATCATGCGACCGTTGCCGAGATGCGGGCGTGGCGACGATTGCAGCGGGGCGAGGACCTAACAGTTCCCGCCGAGACGGAGGGCATCCCGGACGAACTGATCAGCTATGTGCCGGATGACCCGACGATGGTCAAAGACCCGGATGCGTTTGGTCAGGAAGACTCGTTTGCTTCCGATCGGGCCGCGGCAAGTTCGGGTGACAGGCAGGCACAATTGACAGTCGCGGCCGCCGAGCGAGGAGTCAGTGATTCAGGTTCCGATTATTCGCCGTTTCGTCAAGGAGCCGGCGGGGCGGCGCCGAAAGAGCAACTTGAAGAAGTTCCCGCTGCCGTTGCGGAACGTCCGAAACCGAATACGGCTCAGACCGTCAAACGCATGACGACGACTCTGGAACGGTGCCTGAAAGTGATGACTCCGGAATTCGGACAAGAATTCCGCGATCTCCCCGAAAAGGTACGTAACCGATTCATCAAATCGGTTGGTGAATTGAGTTCGAAAGTGGCCGATTTGATGTGAGGTTGATGAGGCATGTCGATTCCGGATCCTGGCGCACGTCCTTTCAAATCGATTGGAGATGACAAGCAAACGCCATCGGTCAACGGTTGGCTAGTGCTCTTGCTACTGGGACTGACCGCCATCTTGTTGTATCGGATGATGTCGCCCGACGGATCGGCGCCGCTATTCGATCCCAACGCGACACCACGTCCGATTGATCCGCGCGGTGATCTGGCGGATCACGAAAAGACGATCATCAAGATTTTTCAAAACGCTTCACCTTCGGTTGTACATATCAGCACGATCGCCGATGCCCGGCTGGGATTTGACGCCGCGAACGTGCCACAAGGAACCGGAAGCGGATTCGTCTGGGATAAGGATGGGCACATTGTCACAAACTTCCATGTCATTCAACGGGCACAAGCCGTGCAAGCAGCCTTGAGCGACAATACGGTTTGGGACTGTGAACTCGTCGGAGCCGACCCGAACAAGGACCTCGCTGTTCTAAAAATCGCGGCTCCGCGAGGCAAGTTGAGGCCCATTCCGGTTGGAAAGTCGTCTGAGTTGTTACCGGGACAAACCGTCGTTGCCATCGGCAGTCCGTTTGCTCTGGACCACACTCTGACAACCGGCGTCATCAGCGGGCTGGGCCGGCAAATCATTTCGCAATCGACAAACCGACCGATCCGCGACGTGATTCAAACCGATGCCGCTATCAATCCGGGAAATTCGGGCGGCCCGCTACTCGATAGCGCGGGCCGATTAATTGGTGTGAATACAGCGGTGGCAGGCAACTCCAACACACGGGCCGACGGAATCGGTTTCGCGATTCCCGTCGATACCGTCAATCGCATCGTTCCTCAATTGATTCGCGACGGCAAGGTCGAACGTGCCGGACTGGGAATCTTTCCCGCGCCCCGCGCTTGGATTACCAATTTGATCCGTGGCGGAGTCATCGACCGCGTCGGCATTCTGGTGTTGGAAATAGCCGAGGGGAGCGCGGCTGAAAAGGCGGGAATCAGACCGTGCAGCCGGCACGAACGTGGAACCATCATTGTCGGTGACTTGATCGTGGCTATCAACGACCAGGCTGTTGTCGACGTCGACGAGTTGTTTACCGTACTCGACGGCTGCAAGGTTGGAGAAACTATCACCGTCACCGTCGTGCGCGAAGGCAAAGAGGTGAAACTCGATCTGACGCTGCAAGAGATCGAAGGGTAAAAAACCGCAACGGCCCGCGAATAGCCGCACCGATCGTAAGAAGGTGAAAAATGCCGGGATCACGCCAGACACGGCCGTCGGCATTTAACAACCAGCCCATAAGCCGTGAGAATCATCATCATGCATTTGGCAAGGCGGCAAGCTGACGGCTGATTGCTAGTGCCGTTCCGTTTGAGTTCTTTATTGACACACGATAATCTGAAGATAGTATTCGGTTACCAGCATCAAGTTGCGTGCTGAATCATCGCAATATAGTCGTTCCGATTTGGTGGATTGTGTGACGTATGGCAAGCAACAAGGCCCCTGATATCTCCAAGAATGACGGTATCACCGTCATAACACTTGGCCCCGAATTCGAAAATCTGGACGAGCTGGAATTGGACGATCTGCGTGGTGACATTCTCGACGCGTCGCAAAGTGCTGATCCGCCAGTCGTCTTGCTCGATATGCCTCACACGAAATTCTTCGGCTCGTCATTCATCGAGATTCTGTTCCGTGTCTGGAACCGGATGAACGCTCAAGAGGGCGGAGCATTCGCAATCAGCGGCCTCACGCCCTACTGCCGTGAAGTCCTGGAAGTGACCCACTTGGATCAACTTTGGGGCCTGTATGACACGCGAGATGAAGCCCTGGCGGAATTACTGAAAAAGTAATCGCAGCCACGGACGACTCGTTGTGCTTTCACCGTTGTGATTTCACCGTGGCCGGTTGGCGTACTCAGCGAATTCCTTCTGCTGGAATTCGTCCGACGAAATCTCTTCCACCCGAAAGCTGACGTCCGCGCCTTCGATATCAATGACGGTTACAACGTGATTTCCAATGCGAATCACTTCGCCAACCGATAATTCAAATTCGTACTCTTGCACAGCACACCTCCGTGCATTGGTGAAAAGCGTAATTCAATGCGATGCATTCACTCGTGCGACGGCTAGTCCGTCATCAAAAACTTGGGATGCGAAACTACGGGGGGATGATCTTGCGGACCAGTCGCGGGAGAAACACAATACGATTCGCTTTGATGAGCGGCGAGCGGAAATATATCAGTTGCATCCGATGCTGGCAAACGGAATTCCATAAAACCACGCGATTTTGCAAGACTGCCGCCAGTTAGGCGAGCGGCAGATGAGAATTTACCAAGGGATGCTGGCAGCATCCGCCACGTGGCCGACGCTGCCAGCGTCGGCAGGCAAAATCTCAATTGCCGCTCGCCTAAATGGATTTTGAA
>CAUZVF010000949.1:0-3216 GCA_963582955.1 Planctomycetota bacterium | reverse complement strand
TCGGCTCGTCGAAGTCATCGGCGGAATCGGCCGGTATCACGCATTTGGGTATGAACGCAACACAACTTGGTACGAGTACTACAAACGACGAAGACGACGCCGAACCGCCGAACGCCGACGGTTCCAGAAAACGTAAGTACCACGGCATCAGTTTCTTGATCCCCAAGGATTGGAAGGAAATCAGTCTGTCTCGGGCTCTGCAAAGGATCATCAATTCGAAATACAAGATTGTGACTGAGCATGGCGACTTGGAACTGACACTGACCAATATGGGCGGCGATTGGGAATCCAACATCGAACGTTGGCCCGATCAGATGGGGCAAAAGGGCCGTGGCAAGCGCGATTCGTTCACACTCGACGGTGCGGATTCGCATTGGGTCGATGTGGAAGGAGACTACCTCGATAAGTTCAACGACATTGCTGGACCACACGAAGGATTCCGCATCGTCGGCGGAGTGATCGTCATCAAACCGCAGAATTTTACGTTGAAATTACTCGGTCCCAGCAAAGCCGTCGACGACTATCACGACAAGTTCATGGAGTTCACGAAAACCGCTAAAATCGGTGGCTGAAATGAACTACTGATCCGTGTCGTCGCTCGCCTCGATTTCCGCGGCAACCGCTTTTGCATCGGGATGATTCTGTTTCAGCCAATCGAACAGCGAGAGAGCTTCGGAATCGCCGCTTTGAAACATCCAGTCCGATCCGTATTTGTTCTTACATAGCCGGTCCAATAATTCCGCTTTGCTTTTGGACCGAAACGTCTGCAATAAGGCCTCCTTGCGAGCAGCGACGACCCATTCTTTGGCGTCGATAATGTCCTTCAGTCCGCTGCCGAAGAACTTCTTATTCAATGCGATTTTGCCGCCACTGGCTTCAATGGCATCCAACATGTTGTCGGCAAACGCGACCAACGATCGGTCACGAGTCTGATCCGATATGCCGGCCAAGTCGCGCAATTGCTTGATATCGTCGGAAAGTTGAGCCAGCGTGTCGGTACTCTTCTTCGTGTTTTCAAGAATCTCGGGCAGTTTTTCATTCACAATCGAAGCACTGCTTTTTAGTTCCAGTCGCAAGTCGTTGATCATCCAACCGAGCAATCCCAGCCCGACGACAGCGACGCCCAGGCAGACCCACTGAAACAGTGGATTCTTTCTTGCCGACGACGCGGTGGTTTCGATATTCATGGCACCGTCCATTCACGAGATCCGCGCTAAGGACTCCGATCATCAACTCTCGCATCGTCGCCTTTCGCTCCGCGAAAGTTGCGCAACTTTCGCGGAGCGAAAGGCGACACTAATCGATCGGCCGTCCGTAGAATTAGCCGTACATCTTGGCCAGATCGCGGATGTAATCAAGCGCTTCATCCACATCGGGAACTTGTACTCCCGCAACTCGTCCGCCTCGGTCACATTCCCCCAGCAGTTGTAGTTCCTCAAAATCTTCCGATTGCTTCAACCGCTTTCGAGCCCGCGCGCCGAGTGTCCGGTCGTGCAACGCGTGTGCATCCATGTGATGCTTGATCAGCCAAGCCGTGCGGTTGCTGATGAAACCATGCAGGGATTCCAGCCCACTGTTGACGTGATCAGCCGGGTCGATCCCCTTGCCGACATCGTGCAACAAAGCCGCGAGTTGGAATTCCTCATCGTACGGCAATTCATCACGGGCCAGATCGAACACTTGCAGGCTGTGGTAAAGAACGTCGCCTTCCGGATGATACTTGCGCGACTGCTTCACCCTGTCCAAAGGCAACAATAAACATCGGTAGATTTGAAACCGATCGATTTTGTTTTCGGCCTCGGCCAGTGCGTCTTCCAGCGACAAATCGGGGTATTCCGCCACCAACAATTGCTCCAATTCCGCGATTGATGCGCGTTCGATTCCTTTGCCGGTAATCGAACTCTTGAAGACGTAATGGGCCTTGTTGGCCGGATACAATGTCAATTCGATTGGAAACCGGTCATCGATGTGAATGTGCGTGAATACACGTTCCTCTCCATGTTTCCGGACTCGCTTGTGCTCGACATCATGGATCATGCCTTCTTGGTCGAGCGAAAAAGTCACGGCATCGACCGTGCTGGCAAACACGTGGATGTCGATGTCCGATCCTCGACGCACATGGCCGGTCAACGTGCTACCGATCAGCCGGGGACGGCAATGTTCCAGCAACCGCATGACGCGCAGAGCCTCGACACGCATCTCGCACAGCTTTTTGTTGCGGTCTTCACCCTCATAGAAATACGCCAGCCTTTGGATTTCGTGACGAATCTCGCGGTTGCTGGGCAGATCGGACGGTTTGACCCATCCGTGACACAACCGCCGGGCGGCTTTCAATTTGGCGCGATAGTATTCCGATTCCTGCCGTTGATACATCATCCGGGCGGCGTCGAAGATAATCTGCCGCCGCAATTTCTCATTTGCCATTTGCGAGGTGCACCGATATCAAGCCCATCAAAGCGGTGCCGGGCAACAGAATCGTAGAATCCGTTAACGAATCGGGCAAGTGTGTTTTGCCAGCGTTTCGCCATCAGAATTCGTGTATCCACCATCCACTGATGACCGGCAGCGTGCCCTTTTGTGATTCCGTGACGTATTTTGGCCAACATGATAACTTCACCATCGGCAGTCAGTTTTCGGATGCGTGCTGAGCGAGGTGGGTGGTCCAACGAAAAATGCCGAACCGGAAGCCACCCCGTTTCGACGCCGTCCCTTTATCATTGATTATTCTTGCTTGATTGATACAGTAGGCAGTTTGAAATTGGGCACCTGTGGGACGCCTTTTCTGACCGGACAATTGGACTCGGCCGAGACTCTCGACATCCCGCGTGAAGGATTGGCCAAAATAGATAACCCCTTTTCAGGGAAAGACTTAGGACAGGCACAATGTCGATCACGAAAGAACGCAAATCTGAACTAATTCAGGAACATCGGCGATCCGATACGGACACCGGCTCTCCAGAAGTACAGATTGCCGTTCTCACCGAACGCATCGAGCGACTAACGGCGCATTTGAAAGATCACAAAAAAGACCACGCCAGCCGGCGTGGGTTGTTGATGTTGGTCAGCCGTCGCCGTCGTCTGCTGGACTACTTGAAGAGTGGCGAATTGAATCGTTATCAAGAAATTATCAACCGCCTCTCGATTCGAAAGTGATCAGGCTGAATCGTAAGAAATTGCAGCACGAATCAGAGGCCAAGGAGCCAACACGGCAAGGAC
>CAUZVF010000948.1:0-3222 GCA_963582955.1 Planctomycetota bacterium | reverse complement strand
AAAATGGCCCAGCCAATTTAGATTTTTCCGGTACAAGCTGCCAATTCGCGTTCGTTTCGCGGCCCTGGTTGGTCGAGGCAAAATAGCCTCACCATACCCCAAATTGGCAGCCCGGTATTCTGACAGTCGTCATGCCGGGAATCAAGCACGCGACCGTTGCGCGGGAGCATTCTTTCGCGAGTTGTTTGGTGTCCGAATTCGTGCTCAAACACTTACTGATCCCTCCCAAGATCAACGAAGTGCTTGAGCGAAAACTTGAAGCATTCCCGTGAGTGCAAGTCACAAGAGTCTTGATCTGTTGGGACAATGGCCGCGCATTCAAATTCATGGGCAAGACGTGAAAAACAACAGCAATGGCAACACCGACACGGGGTCGGCGGGGATTGAATCAACAAGTTGCGAGGACCGGCGGTCATCGGGACTCTGCACGACGCCGAATGCCATTCAATGATCATGGTCGTGATCATGTTCGTGATCATGGTCGTGATCATGTTCGTGATCATGTTCGTGATCATGGTCGTGCGGACGTGGTGTCGCGATTGCCGGCGTCGGTGTTACCATGAATGCAGCTTCGGCAGCCCGGTAGATGTCGCGAATTGGAATTCCATTCTCTGCGGCAAGCCGAGCACACGCTTCGAATTCCGGCGTAAAACGAGGTTGCTCGCCGGCGCGCGATGACAGTTTGCCTTCGACCGTTCCCCAAGGAGTCTCGACGGTGTGCCCTTGGCGGGAGCGTTTTGATCGCTGTAAAACATGCCGCCTGATGCCCAGCGTTCCCGTTTCGTCGAAAACAATTGATTCCAGCGCATCCGCGTCGGCGGGACGGCAAATGACGCTTATGACAACTCCAGGGCGGTCTTTCTTCATCTGGATGGACGTCGTGTAGACATCCAATGCTCCGGCTTCCAGCAACTTCTGTTTCGTGTAACCGATGACCTCGGCAGTCACGTCATCCAGATTCGTTTCGAGCAAACACACTTGATCGCTGTCAGGCGTGATTGCTGCCGTTCCGACAAACAATCGCAACAAGTTGGCGCGTTGTGGAAAGTCTTTCGTGCCGGCTCCGTAACCGACTTCGTCGATCGTCATCGCTGGCAGAGGTGTAAATCGATCAACCATCGTTTTGATGATGGCAGCGCCAGTCGGTGTTGTCAGTTCGGCGTCGACGGCAACATCCGCCAGTGGAATGCCCTTCAATAGCTCAGCCGTTCCAGGAGCCGGCACGGTGCAGATTCCGTGGTCGATATTGATCTGCCCGCGGCCCGTCGGAATCGGGCTGGACAAGATTAGATCGGCGTTCAGCAGGTCGAAACCAATCGCGGCGCCTACGATGTCGACAATCGAATCGATCGCCCCAACCTCGTGAAAATGTACCTTGTCGATCGTCGAACCATGCACGCGGGCTTCGGCCGCGGCAACAGCCGCGAAGATTTGTTTTGCAAGTTCTTTTTGTTTCGGGCTGATCGCGTCGGCCGCATCGATCATCGTGGTGATGTCCGACAGATGCCGATGCGCGTGTTGTTCGGGATGCTCGACTCTGACGTACGTCGCCCGGAATCCGCCCTTGATCACCGATTCGGTCAGCAGTTCGACTCCTTCGAGACCCAACGAATCGATCCCCGCGCGAATTGTTGCGGCATCAATTCCGGCGTCAATCAACGCCGCCAGAGTCATGTCTCCAGCGATCCCCATCGAGCAGTCGAAGTAGGCGATTTTCACGGCGGTTACTTCCGAAGGATTTGCGGCAATTTGCGCTGATCTTACACACGATCAAACGACCGGCTTTAGAATTATCGGAAGCACGCGTGCGTGTCAATTTGACAGGTTGTCTTTGTCGGGCCCCACGGGTTGGCGTTGATTCTGAATGCAACGAATCACATCGTTAAACGTCTTGATTTTGTCGTAGTTGGCATCAGGGATGGTCACGCCGAATTCATCCTCGATTTCCATGATCAATTCCATCACATCCAACGAATCCATCGCCAAACTGTCGAACCTCGAATCGCCGGCCAGCGGACTGTCTGATTCCAAGAATGGCTGAATAACCTGGCTATCATTTTGAAACCACCAAAGCAATTCTGTACAACTTGGGCAGGAATCGTCGCCGCCAATCGAGTTCTCGGCGCTGAACATCAAATCACAGACCGGACACTGTTTTGATGAACCTTCGGGCGAGCGTGATGAGTTTGACTCGGACATTACTTTTTTCTCCATTCGGAATGTGAATGCGACCGGCGGATTGAGAACCGGTCGCGGAATTTCGCATTCCAAGTGGGCGAAGGATAATCGCGAATGACACGCGTTAGTTTCGTGTCGGATCTTGTTTAACGGACACACACGTCCGCCGCGAGCTCATGTCAGAGCCGCAATTCACGCTATAAGCCGGGCTGAATGGGACTTACGCTTTGGCGGCGTCTTGCTTTCGGCAATACTCGATGATCGATGCCGTGTCTGTCGGCAACGGGACATCGGCCGCCGGAGCTGGCGATTCGGCTTCCGCCGGAGTTTCCGCTTCCGTAGGTTCGTCATCCGTTTCGACCGGTGCCGCGTCTGGTTTGTCTCCCTGGAATGCGCCTTGTTTGCGAGCGAGTTCCAGCGGCGAGAGATTCGCGTCGTCGTCCTTGGCGGCAGGAGCAGCAGCGGTGGGGGGCGGTGATTCTTGGGTTGCTTGATTGGATTTGACGGCGCCTTGTTTTCGGGCGAGTTCTAGCGGCGAGAGATTCGCGTCGTCGGCCTTGGCGGCAGGAGCAGCGGCGGTTGGAGGCGGTGATTCTTCGGCCGCTTGATTGGATTTAACCGCGCCTTGCTGGCGTGCCATTTCCAGTGGCGAGAGTTTCTTGTCGGCTTTCGGTGCTTCCGCTTTCGGAACGGGTTTGGCGGGTTTGGTTTGGCCGGGTGCTCCTTGGGAACGTGCCATTTCCAGAGGGCTCATGCCGGCGGTCGATTTCTTGGCGGGTGCGGCTTTTTCGGGTGCTGCTTTTGACGCGGGTTTCTTCGTCTCCTCTTTTTTTGTCGGATCCGGAGCCTCGACAACCTTCAGGAAGGCAGGATCAATGTCGTACCAACCAATATCTTCCGAGTCACCGAATTCGACCAGAGCCCGGCCACTCATGTTGACCGTTTTGACAACGCCCGTGCGGCCGGAAAATCGTCGCAACTCGGGAACTCCCGCGGCAACGACCACAAATTTGTCGGTGTATTCTGTTTTCAACGCTTCAGCTT
>CAUZVF010000947.1:0-3228 GCA_963582955.1 Planctomycetota bacterium | reverse complement strand
TCTAGAGCATTGTTCACGGCATTACGTTTTCGTTTTAAGAGGACAGTCTGATGGTGAAAAAGTTCATGACCAAGAAAAAATGGATCGCGGGCTTGTCGGTCCTGGCCGTCGTCGTGACGGTTGGGATCATCGTCGGCCCCCAACAATACCAGAACTATCTGCTTCAAGGTCAGGCACCGTCGAGAGAACGGACGGTTGAGACGTCGACCGGCGGCAAGCCGCACCATGATCCCATCCAATATCGCGCGAAAGAGTCACGACTAGCGATCAGCGAACCGGAATTCGTGGCGGCGTCAGAAGTGAAAATGGCGGCCGGAACAATGGGCATCGGCGTGTCAGTCAAAGACGACAGCCGCTTCTACCCACTGTACGTGATGCAGTATCACCAGATCGTCAACGACGTCTGTGGCGGCAAGGCCGTCGCCTGCAGTTACTGAAGCAGCGAGCAAACGCTCATGGTTCATGAGCGATGTGTGAAGGAGACGGGCGAAGTTCTGGAACTAAGGGTCTCGGGCAAGGTGCGGCTGGGTAACCTGGTGATGTTCGACAAGAATTCGGATTCCGAATGGCTGCAAGAAACCGGCCGTTCGATCTCGGGTGAAAAAGTCGGCATGTCTCTGTCCGAGCTCGATGCGGATGAATGGGAACCAAAAATCCGCTGGGACGAGTGGAAAAAGAAGCACCCGAAAACCAAGGTCCTGTACTGCGGCCACTGCGAGGACCAGTAAAGGGGTCGGGTGTACTGCAAGCTGAGAGCTGACCGCTTCCTTCGCTAAATCAGACCAGTCCTTCGATCGGCTGCCCGTGGTAAATGTTGTGCGGGCGGTCGAGTTCGTCGTGCCAGACGGCCGAGTCGGGAAGTCCCAGAGCGTTGTAAATCGACGCCGCCATGTTTTCCGGCTTTTGTGGGTTGGCGACCGGATATCCGCCGATCTTGTCGGACGCGCCGATGACGTTGCCGCCACGCACTCCGCCGCCGGCGAAGAACAGAGTTTGGACCGCGCCCCAGTGGTCGCGTCCGGGTTCGGTGTAGTGTTCGGGCAGGTGAGAGAGCTTTGGTGTCCGACCGAACTCACCGCCCATGACGATCATTGTGCTGTCCAGCAGCCCGCTGGAACTTAAGTCATCTAGCAGGGCCGAAATCGCGCGGTCGGTCGGCGGTAGCAATTTTTCTCGCAATCGCCAAAAGGCTTCGCCGTGAGTATCCCAGCCTTCGTTGTTGCCAAGATTGATTTGCACCATGTTGACGCCGGCTTCAACCATGCGGTAAGCCATCAACAGTGACCAGCCGAAACTGTTGCGGCCGTATCGTTCTTGTGTCTTGTCGTCGGTACGCGTCACGTCGATCGCGCGACGGATTTCCTGACTGGCCAACAGGGAAATCGCCGACTGACGGTGCAAATCGTAGCGTTCGGTCTCGGCCGATTTCTCGAGTTCCGTCCGTTGGGAATCAATCTTATTCAACAACCGCAGCCGGCCGTCAAATCGGCTGCTGGCCAATTCCGACGGCAGCTTCAGGTTCGGAGCTTGAAACACCGTGGGACTTTCCGACGTGGGATCTTTCTTCGGAAGCTGATGAAAAGTGTATTCCGGATAGGCTCCACGCCAAAACGGATCGCCATATTGAGTCGCTTGGATAATGAACGGGTCGCGATGTCTTCCCATTTGCCCGCCGTAGGCTCCGGGAATCACTCCGCCCGACCAGTGAACCAACCGCTCAGGCAGCATCACGGCTGGCGGCAGATTGTTGTTTTGCGGCGGCACTGCGTCGCCCACGACCGACGCGATCGACGGCCAGTCGCTGGGCCTGGGTTTGCGGTCACCACGGAAACCGGTCGACTTAACCGTGCGTCCCGTCAGCATGTAATAGTGGCCCAGAGTGTGTCCGTTGGTCGGATGCGTCAGTGACCGCACCAACGCCCACAGATGGCTGCGGCGTGCCAGCATTGGCAAGTGCTCGCAGATGTCGATTCCCGGAGTACTCGTAGCGATGGGATTGAACTCGCCGCGGATCGTTTCGGGTGCGTCCGGTTTCAGGTCGAAGCTGTCCTGCTGAGCCAATCCGCCGGACAAGAAAATGTAGATACACGATTTCGCCGTTCCGCGATTGGGATTGGTTTCTCCGGCATCCGACGCGCTCCGCAATGCGTCGAGGTGATTCATCCCCAGACCAAGCATGCCGACCGCTCCAACCTGAACGGCCGTGCGACGTGAAATCACCGGGTGTTTCCAACTGGGATTGGTCATTGTGAAACTCGGAGTTTCAGATTGTTGTCCGACAAACACTGTAGCACATAATCCTATTGTGCCCAAGCCGGAGCTTGTCGGTCGTCAGTGTCTCGACGCTTCACTTACTTTTTTCGGCTTCTTTGCCGAGTCTCGTTGTCGCAAGTCAGCCCGGTTTCTTCGTCGCCTAAAGAATCTCGAGAGTCGGCAACGACGGTGTTTCGAGCAACTGTTTGGCGATCTGCATCGCGACGGATTCGCATATCGCCAAGAGATACGGACGGGCCGGATTGCCTTCGTCGAACAGTGCGGCGATTTGTCCGTCGTCACCTTTGATGCGAATTTCGGCTTCGATGGGGATCTCGCCGAGGAACGGCACCGACATGTCTTCGGCCTTCTGTTTCGCGCCGCCTCGTCCGAAAATTTCGCCACTCATGTTTTCGACAATTCCCAACACGGGAATCTTGACCTGCCGGAACATACTAATGGCTTTGACCGCATCAAGCAGTGCGACCTGTTGCGGAGTGCAAACAACAACGGCTCCAGCCAGTCCAAGCAACTGAGAAAGCGTCAACGACACGTCGCCTGTTCCCGGCGGCAAGTCGATGATCAGATAATCCAATTCTCCCCAATCCGTGTCTTGCAGGAACTGCGTTAACAACTTATGCAGCATCGGCCCGCGCCAGACCACGGCTTGATCGGCGGGAACCATAAAACCGATCGACATCAACTTCAGGCCGTCATGTTCCACCGGTTCGATGCGATTGATGACGCGTCCATCGTCGGTTTGTTTCTCGACCATCGCGGGTTCGCCCGTCGCGCCCACCATGTGAGGAATGCTGGGGCCATAGACGTCAGCGTCCATGAGTCCGACTTTTGCTCCAAAGTTCTTCAACCCAAACGCAAGTGCCGCGGCGGTTGTGCTCTTGCCGACCCCGCCTTTGCCACTGCCAACGGCGATCACATTTTTGACGCGCAGCCCGATGCTCTCGCCCGACTGCT
>CAUZVF010000946.1:0-3230 GCA_963582955.1 Planctomycetota bacterium | reverse complement strand
AACTGGTGTCTTTCGACTTAATGGGAGTCGTCAAGATTTGGGACCTCGATTCCGGCCAACACCAAGGCACGATCGACGCCAGTGTCATGCAGGGATACGACAACAAGTTCGCGGCCGACATGGGCGGAGCACGCGACATGCGTTTCAGCGCCGATGGAACACGTCTGGCCTGTGCGGGAATCACAAACGTCCGCAATGCATTCGCCGGCGTCCAGACGGCCGTCGTTCAGACGATCGATTGGATGTCTGGAAAACTGATCACAAAACACGGCGGAGAAAATGGCAACTACGACGGGATCGCCTGGGGCACACGCTTTCATCCCGACGGATACGTGATCGGAACAGCTGCGTCACGCAGCGCGAGTGGCGTCGTGTGGTTTTGGAAGCCAGACAGCGAAAAGCCATTCCACACCGTCAAGTTGAAGAAAGGCGCCCGCGGCCTCGGCATGACCCCCGACGGAACGACTCTGGCAATCCCCGAAACCGACGGTTGCCTGCGTCTGTATCGAATGACCGAAGCCGCCAAGACGTAGCGATTGCCGTTCGACGTGTCGTGTTAAGAATGATTCTGTCCCACATGATTCTGTGAATCTCACTTCCCTTTCGACAGAATGATTCTGGACAGAATCATGACTTGCATAGCGACCTAAAGGACTATGCCGATGAATCATCCACTTGCAAATAAAGTCGCCTGGATCACCGGCTCGTCGCGCGGACTTGGGCGAGTCATGGCTGAAGAACTATGCCGGTTGGGAGCCAAAGTCGCCGTTCACGGAACTCGGCCGGACAGCCCAAAGACCTTTGGTGAAGGTGAATCGATGCAGCAGGTCGCCGACGACATTGCCGCGGCGGGCAACGGAGAGGCGATCGCCGTGTGGGGAGACTTGACGGCCGAAAACGAAGTCGCGCGAATCGCGTCAGAAATCCGCGAACGTTGGCAGCAGATCGACATCTTGGTCTGCTGTGCCGGTGGCGACATCGGAGCAGCCGGTACTGATGCCGGCAAAGGCGGCCGTCCCGAAAACGACGATTGCCTCAATATCACGCTCGATGATCTGACCAGCGTGATGGACCGAAATCTGACGCACACGATTCTGTGCTGCCGCGAGGTGGCTCCCGAAATGATGGATCGCAAACAAGGCCGTATTGTCACGATCGGCAGCATTGCCGGATGTTTCGGACGGGCCGAAGGAGCCATCTATTCCGTCGCCAAGGCCGCCGTCCACGAATACACGCGCTGTCTGGCCGATCAACTGCGGCCCTTCAACATCCCCGTCAACTGCGTCGCGCCCGGACCGACCGTGACCGAACGGTTTCAACGAATCCACGTTGTTGACGAATCAAAGATGACCGAAGAAGGAACTCTCGACCGCTACGGCCGTCCCCACGAAGTTGCCAGCGTCGTGGGATTCATGTGTTTGCCCGGTTCCCACTTCATCAGCGGCCAAGTCATCCGCGTCGACGGCGGCTTGCAGGCGTTTCCATGCTGAAAGGATGCAGCATCGCGCCAATTCTTAATCGAGCCTCGTTCGACATCGACAAAGTGCATCTTGCATGAATCAGCGGCTCGGATTACAAATCCGCTTTCCTTGGCGACGAGCGTACGTTCGCTGCAAGATGACTCTTGCGAATTTGTCGTATCTCAAAGCCACTTAGACATTTAGAACCTACTGATGATAAACCGTCTGCGCAAATGGATTTGCCCGGATCTGGCGATTGATCTCGGCACCGCCAACACTCTGGTTTCAATTCAGGGTGAGGGTGTCGTGCTTAATGAACCGTCTGTTGTCGCCCTGCAAAAAGGGACACGGCGAGTCCTGGGCAAAGGCGCGGCTGTGGGCAAACTGGCAAAACAAATGTTGGGCCGGACGCCCGATTCGATCACGGCCGTGCGGCCTTTGCAAGACGGAGTTATCACGGATTTCGAATTGTGCGAGGCCATGCTGCGGTACTTCATCCAAAAGGCGCGGCGTCGTGGAATGGGTTTGCGACCGCGCGTGGTGATTGCCGTGCCGGGCGGGATTACTCCGGTCGAAAAGCGGGCCGTGTTCAATAGTGCCGAGCGTGCCGGCGCGGGACGCGTCTATCTGATTGACGAATCCAAGGCCGCGGGAATCGGAGCCGGCCTGCCGATTTCCGAACCGATGGCCAGTATGGTCTGCGATATCGGCGGCGGCACAACCGAAGTGGCGATTTTTAGTCTCGCCGACATCGTTGTCAGCCGTTCGATTCGAGTGGCCGGGGATGAATTGGACGACGCGATTGTTGAATACATGAAACAGCACTTCTCGTTGCGAGTTGGATTGCAGACGGCCGAAAAGATCAAGATCGATCTCGGCAGCGCGTATCCCTTGGAGCAAGAACTGACGAGCGAAGTGCGCGGGCTCGACACAATCAGCAGCGTTCCGCGAAAGGCAATCGTCACGAGCGAAGAGATCCGGGAAGCACTGCGAGAACCGGTCGAAGCGATTTTGAATTGCGTCAAGAACGTCATCGGACAATGCAAACCGGAACTCGTTGCCGACACGGTCGATAACGGTTTGGTGCTGACGGGTGGCGGAGCGATGCTGCGTGGCCTTGATCTGTTGATGAACGAGCAACTGGGCATCCCGGTACGGGTTGCGGAGGATCCACTGCTGACGGTGGCTCGCGGTACGTCGATTTGTCTGGACCATCTTTCTCAATGGCGCGACAGCCTCGATACAGGCGACGGCGATGTCTAGCGGTGGTTTCAAAACCGGGAGCGCGAGGCTTAGAGTCGCCTTTCGCTCCGCGAAAGAGGCGCTGCTTTCGCAGCGAAAAGCGACAAACGCAGTTTTGAATCTGCTGCTAGTCGACCAAGCGTGAATGAAAACACTTAGACGTTTAAGGAAGAGCGTGAAATGTCCGCGGCGTCATTCCGATCCCACCTGAAAGCGATGCTTTTTTTCGGGGTCGTTGCCATCGTTCTGTTCGCGACAACTGACAGTGTCGGAAAATCGATTCGGAACGCGGTTCGCGACTCACTGAAACCTGGGCAACTCGGTCTGGCAAGCGCGGCCACTGCATGCCGTGAACAATTCGATCGTTTGACCAAATCGGATGTCGCGACGAGTGAATTCGAACGGTCAATCACCGAGTTGAATGCGTGGAAACTGCGGTACCGACGGCTGCAACTGACTCATCTTGAGTTGCGAGAAAGGATGCAACGGTTCGAGAAGCATGGAGCAGCAATTGCTCCCCCCAACTCG
>CAUZVF010000945.1:0-3230 GCA_963582955.1 Planctomycetota bacterium | reverse complement strand
TGGTTCAAAACCGCCCGTCTCGAACAAATCCATGGGACTCATTGTTCGGTTCATCCGCATGGACGAATCGGAATCCTGGAATGATCCCGACATCTCCACCATCGATGCCCCGGGAAGAAACTGGGGACTCGACAGGCTGTTCAGATTCGAACCTTCCTCGAACAAATGCTCGACCGAAATCCGCTTTTGCCCGCATTGCAACGTGACGGGTACCGCCACAACGCGACTGGCGTTCGGATCGAGTCCCGCTTGCCCCTCGATCGCAATGGCCGCGTGCGAACTGCAATTCGTCAGTTTGATGCGGCCACCAATCTGAGGTTCGATCAACACCTGACGGCGTCCGACGGTCGTTTCCGTATGAGCGGCAATGATCAGGCGCAGCGTCGACTCGTTGCGGTTCAGTGAATAGGGAGCATCCTCGCCATGCCGCTGACGCCCCAATTCGAGAACCTCAGAGAATTCTTCGGAGAAGACCTTTTGGAAATTGTCTTCTACTTCAATGACAAATTGGTCAGGCATGCAACTGACCTCAACTCCTCGTCAGGATTCAACGATGTCTTGTTGACGGACAACTGTCAGAATATCCTTCCAAATTCCAATTTCAGCAAATCAAAATTGGCAAGGGGCAAAAAACGTGGATATCGAGAGAGAATCGAAGTTTTCACTTATACCAGTTTTTTACCACGGCATGGGCATTGTTCGCCAACTGCCAGGCGATTGATGCCGTAATCAACGGGATTTGGCACGAATATCGCGCCAGTCTGAATATACTTGCTGATCGGAACAGTTGTAAATAACGTCTTGGTTACTTTGCTGGCTCCAAATTATGATCGACGAACCGTATTTGATTCGCATGGGACGGCGGCTGAGCGACGGGCTTGCGGATCTCGAAACCGAACGGCGCGATCGGCACCGCAACTTCATTCTTTCCCAGCAGATGTCCGATGGCGGCTTTTCCGGCCGCGAGGGTGATTCGGATTTGTATTACACCAGCTTCGCGGTTCGCGGCCTTTCGATTCTGGGCGGGATTTCACCGGCCGAGTGTGATTCGATCGGTACGTACTTGGTCGCTCATTCGAACGACCAACTTGGAATTGTCGATCTGATCAGTTGGCTGTATTCCGTTCTTGCCGTCCAGGCGTCAGGCGGGCCTGATCCCTTCGAGCAAGCCGCGGCCGATTGGCCCGATCAGATCGCCGAACGGCTGGAAAGCGTCCGCACTGATGACGGAGGATACGCGAAATCAACCGAGGGAGCTTATGGCAGCACGTATCATTCATTCCTAGTGGCGTTGACCTACGAATTGTTGGGCCGCGAAATCCCCAAACGCAACGCATTGGTTCAGTTCATCTTTGATCGTCAGCGCGACGACGGCGGTTTCGTCGAGATCGAACAGATGAAACGCAGTGGGACCAACCCAACCGCGGCGGCCGTTGCCATGTTGACGATGTTCGATGCAATGGATGAAGAATTGCGAGAAGACGTCATCGAGTTCATGAAAGCCGTTCGAAGCAGCGAAAGCGGGTTTCAGGCGAATACACGCATTCCGTTTGCCGACGGACTCTCGACATTCACTGGGCTATTGACACTCCAGGATCTTCAGTGCAACGACGTTCTGAAACCACAACAGGCTCTGAAATTCATTACGGAATGGCTGGAGTTTCCCACCGGCGGCTTTCGCGGAGCAAGCTGGGACGAGCAAGCCGATGTCGAATACACGTTCTACGGCCTCGGCACTCTGGCACTTTGCGGTGTGTCGGCGAATTCCGCGTGACGAACATTTCGGTCGTCGGTTTATGTTGGAGAATCGGGGATGAACGGATCAAGGTTTTCGGTAGATGGCAAAACGGTCATCGTTACCGGTGCGAGCCGTGGAATTGGCCGGGCGGTTGCGGATGGATTTGTCGCAGCCGGTGCGAACGTCGCATTCGTGGCCCGGTCGGATTCGATCCTTGACGTTGCAACGCCGGAAACCGCCGTTCGTGTTCACAGCATACAATGCGACGTCACCGACGACGGTGCTGCTGAACGGATTTGTCGTGAAACGGCCGAGCGGTTTGGTAACATCAATGTTCTTGTGAACAACGCCGGAGTGACTCTGCCGGGCGAAGATACCTTGAGCGATTCCGTGTGGGACCGGACGTTTGATGTGAACCTGAAATCCGCGTTTCAATTGTCATGTGCCGTGGCCGAAGTCATGCGCGAAGCCGATCGGGGAGGCTCGATCATCAATATCGCCAGCATCGGCGCAATGTTGGGATTTCCCGGAAACCCATCCTACCAAGCGGCAAAGGGTGGCTTGCGGCAACTGACGAAGGCTCTGGCGTGTGATTGGGGGACGATCGGCATTCGCGTCAACGTGATTTGTCCGGGTTACATCCGAACTGAAATGACAGCCGGCAGCTATGCTGATCCACAACTGCAAGCCGATCGAACGAACCGCACGATGCTCGGACGTTGGGGTGAGCCTGACGATCTTGTTGGTCCTTGTTTGTTTCTCGCGTCAGATGCTTCTGCCTACATGACCGGCTGCGAATTGCCCGTCGATGGCGGTTGGACCGCGAAAGGACTCTGAAAGTGCCTCTCACGGAATCCAGTGTCCGATTTCCGCTTCTGTTTGCCGAGTTGTCACGCGGGCTGCACGGGATCGATTACTTGGTCACGCTGTTGTATCTCGCGGGCGTCTTGGTCACGGGTTGGTACTTTTCCCGGCAACAAGTCCACAGCGAAGATTACTTCGTCGGCGGACGTCAAATGCCGTGGTTCGCTGTTGGCCTGAGCATCGTCGCCACAATGCTGTCGACCGTGACGTACTTGTCCGCGCCCGGTGAATTGATCCAACACGGTTTGGCGATGTCGATCGGTTGGTTGGCGATGCCGCTGGCTTTTCTGGTCGTCAACTTCATGTGGGTTCCCTTCATCATGCGGCTGAACGTCACCAGCATTTACGAATATCTGGAACGCCGGTTCGGACCCGTGGCGAGATGGACGGCGGTTGTGATGTTCCTATTTATCCTCCGTTTGTTGTGGATGGCCATCATTGTGCTGACCGCATCGAAAGCGGTGGCTCAGATTACCTACGCGAGCATCAATCCGTTTTTGCCGGGAGATCCGTCGTTGGACCAATGGACGTTGGCCGTGTTGCTGGCGATTGGATTCCTGGCGACGGCCTACACAATGCTGGGCGGCATCAAAGCCGTCATCTGGACCGACGTCGCGCAGTTTGTCGT
>CAUZVF010000944.1:0-3234 GCA_963582955.1 Planctomycetota bacterium | reverse complement strand
AAGTGCAACAGCGTACTCTTGCCGGACCCCGATTGTCCGACGATCGACAAGAACTCGCCGCGTCTTGCTGAAATATCCACGCCACGCAACACGGGGATTTTGTGCTGACCCTTGCGGTAGAATTTTTCCAAAGCAACCGCGGCGATGTGGGTTTGTGGCATCCTGATTTTCTCACTCATGGAATGGTCCTCATTTTGATTGAGAATCGAACTCTCAACGCCCCACTTTCAACTTAGGCGAGCGGCCGATCAATGAGTGCCGCCTTTCGCTCCGCGAAAGTTGCGCTACTTTCGCGGAGCGAAAGACGACGATGCGACAGTTAATGATCGGCCAGTCCTTACTCATGCCGAAGCGCTTCCACGGGATGTAATCGAGCGGCCCGGCGGGCCGGCAAAATACTGGCCAGCACCGCAATTGCCATGGCTCCAAATGCCACCCAGCACACCGTCATCGGATTGACCGAGGTTGGGATAAATGGAAAATAGTAGATCCGTTCATCAAAGACGGGACGGCCGGTCAGCAGAGTGATGAAGGCTTCGATCTGATTAATGTATTTGACGAACAACAAACCAAGTACGACGCCGACTCCGCTGCCGACGATTCCCAGAGCCAATCCGTAGGAAAGGAAGATCGACATCACACCGCGAGATGTGGCTCCCAGAGATTTCAGAATTCCGATGTCGCGAGTTTTCTCGACAACGATCATGTAGAAAATTGCCAAAATGCCGAATCCGGCAACGGCGATGATCAGGAACAACAACACATTCAGAATGGCCGCTTCGATTTCGACGGCAGCCAGCAACGGCCCCTGTTTCGCTTCCCAGGTTTTGACCGAAAAGACCCCCGCGGGAAAGGCAGCACGCAGGCGGCTGACAACCTCTTGGGCGTCGGCGTAATCCTTCAGTTTGATTTGGATCGACGTGATCGAACGCTGCCCGGTATCGGGATCGAACATCCCACGAATTTCCTGCAGTTGTTCCAAGTTGCAGTACACCAGATTGGCGTCGTATTCGCTCATACCACTCTTGAAGACATCGACGACGGTGGCGTTGATGTGACGTGCTTCCGGCGGCCGACCTGAACTGACCGTGCTGATTTTGACGTCGTCGCCGGGCTCGACCATTCGAATCATCGTGACACGGCCGGTTTCGCGATCCTCGGATGGAAACTCGATCAAATTCACTCCGACATACAGCCGCATCGGTAGCGGTGCGTTGGGGTCGGCGGGTTCGGTTGGCTCGATCAGTGTTGGGGCCGGCAAATTCTCCGCTTGGCGGTCCTGACCGTCGTTGGCGAACGGATCGTTGGCCTCGACGATGGCGGCCTTTGCAGTCTGTTTCGGTTTCGGCGTCTCGGCCGGTCTGCTGAATGGGTTGTCGTCTTCTTCAACGGGAGGTGCCGTGCCGAGGGCGGCATCCGGGTCAGACTTCCACGGTGGTTCTTCCCAGGAGCTTTCGTTTTCCAACGACCAATTCGAAACCTGCTGACGGTGCAGTTTTGCCTGCTCGGTCAAATCGAAACTGATCGGAATGTCGTGCGACCGCAAGGCCGGTTGAATCAATTCTTCTCCATCCATCCGGTCGTTGTAGCTCTCGAGATGATCTCGTATCGGACCGACTCTTGCCTTCGTTTCGGGATCGATTCCGATCAACGTAATCGGCAGAGTGAACCACTTTCCATGCCACTCAAAGCTAATCATCCCATAAATTTCAACGGTCGGCGTCATGGCCTCGATGTAATCACCAGCCGCCCTTCGGACGGTCGCCATCTGCATCTCGGCGTTTTCCCGGCCGTCCATGCTGGTCGTTTCGAGAATGACATCAGCCAGGATTCCGTGGATGCGTTCCCGCATTTCGGTCCCAAAACCGGCCATCACGCTATTGACCACAATCATCGTGGCCACGCCGAGCATCACGCTGATAATGCTGGCCAAGGCGATGTATCGAGTGCGGAGATACCGCAGACAGAGCAGAGTTTTGTACATTGTGCCATTCCTTTGGCGGTTAGCCCAAATTATTCAGGCGAGCGGCGGACATCATCCTGGTGCCCACCTTGATCCTTGTTTGATTTCGTGCTTTCCGGCTTTAGCAGCGGGAAGAAAATGACATCTCGGATTGATTGGCTATCCGTCAGCAACATGACCAGCCGGTCAATGCCGATTCCCAGCCCTCCCGCTGGTGGCATGCCGACTTTCAGGGCTTGGATGAAATCACTGTCCATTTTGGCCATCGATTCTTCTTCGTCCATGCCTCCGAGCTGCGTGCGAAAGAGTTCTTCCTGCAAGCGTGGGTCGTTCAGTTCGGTGTAGGCATTGGCCAATTCCATGCCGTGAATGAACAGCTCGAACCGCTCGGCGATGGTGGGATCGTCCTGCTTTCTTTTCGTTAGCGGGCAGATCGACGCCGGGTAGTCAATGACGAAGACCGGGCCGGTCAGGTTGTCTTCGACCGTTGCTTCGAAGACTTCGTTGACCAAAACATCGGGATGAACACCGTCGGTTTCAATTTCGTGTTTTGCAGCAGCCGACTTGACGGCTTCGTGATCGTGCATGTCGCATCCGGCATGCTCTTGGAACAAATCGGCATACTTGCGACGCGGCCACGGTGGCGTGAAGTCGACGGTCTCTTCACCCCACGGCAGTTTTAGCGATCCGTCAGGATCGACGACTTTGGCGGCGTTGACGATGATGTTTTCGGTCAGGTCCATCATGGTTTCGTAGTTACCATAAGCCTGATAGATTTCGGCCATCGTGAATTCGGGATTGTGCGTCGCGTCGATGCCTTCGTTGCGGAACACGCGGCCGATTTCGTAAACGCGTTCAACGCCGCCAACCATCAATCGTTTCAGATGCAGTTCGAGCGCGATGCGCATGTAGAGTTCAATGTCGAGCGTATTGTGGTGTGTCACGAACGGCCGCGCGGCGGCTCCGCCGGCAATCGCATGAAGCACGGGAGTTTCCACTTCGACAAAGTTCTCGTCGCGGAGCGTTTGGCGGATCGAATCGATGATCCGCGTGCGATGCAGCATCCGCTGCAACACGCCGTCGTTGTAGATCAGGTCGATGTAGCGTTGACGCAATAACAGTTCAATGTCACGGGCTCCGTGAAATTTCTCAGGCGGCTGAGCCAACGATTTGCATAACGGCGTCATCTTCTCGACGAACACCGAGATCTCGCCCGTGTTCGTCAGTCGCATCGTGCCGTCGACTCCGATCAGATCGCCCAGGTCGATGGC
>CAUZVF010000943.1:0-3239 GCA_963582955.1 Planctomycetota bacterium | reverse complement strand
ACGGTTCTCCATTGTCTCGGCCTGGACCACCGTCGCCTGACATTTCGCCAACAGGGCCGCGACTACCGCCTGCCACGACCTTTCCTATACCGATCCAGAAGCTCTTTCTTCGTCCCTTGGAACAGGTAGACGCGCCCCTTGACAGATCGTGTTTCGCCGCGTTTCAACGGGCCGACACGCACACTCAGATGCATGCACTCCCAGGGGTTGTGCCCCTGCGCCGCGAGAAAGCGATCCCACGCGATGCCAGTCACCCAACCTCCACTGGTTGACTCGCGGATAATGAGACCATCGACGGCGTCGACTTCCGACCTCGGCCATTTCTCACTCCATGCGTAGCGGCCGTCCGCATCAGCCTCTTTTGCGATCAGTTCTTTCAACGTCTGATTGTAGTGAATCTCTCGTGGCGCTTTCCCTGCGAGGCGTTTCAAACCGTTGGCCGAGTTGAACCAGGTCTTCGTGTTGGCAAATTCACGATTGCGTGTCGCGTCCGGCCCAGGATTGAAACACGCGACCATCGAGGCCAGCGCGGGCCAGTCGTGCTTTGACCGGTTCGTGACAGTCAGCTTCAACTCTGCCCCGTCGTCGACGGCTTTCACTTCCAGTTCAACGCCAGGGTTGCCGTTCACCAGCTTTGCCTTGAGTCGGCTGACCTCTGCTCGGTTTTTCCAGTTGCCGCGCGTGTGCTGTCCTGGAGTGACGGCATCAAACATGTGCCACTCGTAGAACCAAAGGTAGACGCGCATGTCCGGCTGGCGAGTCGAATCGATTGAGACTCCGCGTTCCCACTCGGAAAGTCGGATATCTGGAAACGCACCGGCGGATCGGACAGCGCCTAGAACGGTCAGGCAGCAAGCAACGTGAAGTACGGGTCTGCGCATTTCAGAGTCTCCAAAATCATGGATGTCGCGGCGGAATTCATTTTAGACGTTAGCTGGCCACAATCGCATTGTCGGAGAAGACGCATCTGTGTATCTGGCTTATCGACCGGAAGCAGCTTCGCTGTCGCAGACAACGATCTGCCGTCAACTCACCTAGAGACCTGGAATTCGTCAATGAGTTTGCCATTGAGATCGATCTGACGCAGCATCAAATGGTCCTTCTCAATCCGTAGGTCCGTAAGCTGGTTGACGTTGGCGTTGTACTTCACCGTAAATGGCTGCCAGGTATCCGGGTTGTCGGTTTGACTTGGACTGTGCAAACCTGGGTTACCGCCGCCACCAGTCGTGATGTAAAGCACACCGTTCGGCTTCGTCTTTTTCTTGCCGTCGAACTCGCGATCGAGTTCGAATGTTCCAGAGATCTTGTGTTTTGGGTTGCTGACGGGACCGGCCAGCTTGCGGGTCGGCTTGAATCGCAGCGGGTACGTGACTTGGTACGAGTGTGCGTAGCCGCAGAATACGATGCTCACTCCTGTTTCTTCCAAGATGTCCGCGATCACTCGCATCTTCTGCGTGTCCGGATACTCGGTGGATGAATTGAACGGCGGCAGGTACGAGCAAACAAACTTCCAGGCCGCGTCGGTCGAGTTGAGATCGTTGCGCAGCCAATCGCGCAGTTTCGGATCATTCCAGTTGCAATACGGGTTCCAGGTATCGAGCACCGCCCAGTGGGAATCGCCGTAGTCGAACGAGTAGTTGGCCATGCGAGGATAGCGATCTTCCGTCGCGGCGAGAACGGATTTTCGCCGGGCCTCGGTTCCGCCAAGCGGAAAGGCATTTCCATCGTCGACGTCGCGGAGCGGACCGTTCAATGGAAACGACCAGTACATGTAATAGGCAAATCCGTCCGAGTATGTGTCGAGCGTCTGTCCGGTATCGTGTTGGCCGAGCCCGCCCAGAAACGGAACCGAGCGCAGCAGCGGCGCTCCGGCTTCCGGCGAACCCTCATTGGGACTGTACACCGGCCAGAATTTTGCTCGATATTCCGAGATGAGTCCGTTGTTGTAGACGATGTCGCCGGGAATCATGACGAAGTCCGAGTCGATCCGCGACGCCTGAAACGCGACCTTTCTCTGCTCGGGGCTCCCGGCTCCACAGTCGCCCATCACAATACAACGGATCGGCTGTGATCGGTTCTTGCGTGCTCGCCCGGTGGACTCGAACACGATCTCGTCGTTTCGTAGTACGCGGTATGCGAATTCGGCGCCTGGAGCAAGTCCCATCAACATTGCGCGGAAAACGTGATGTGGCGTGATGCCAGCGACCTCGACAGGAGTCGATTTCGGCTCCTTGGTCGATATCCAATCTCCGTTTCGGCCGCCACGACACTCGACGTTCCACTTCGCATCGTTGCCTGCCGCGTGCCACGACACGACCATTTGCTCGACCTTGCGCAGCCGCGGCGCGTCGCCAAGTTGTAAGTACGGCTTCACCAAGAACGAATCACCGCCATCCGCTGTCGTAGCGTCTGAGATCGCCGACAAACCAAGTACACCGGCACCCGCGCCAATTCGGAGTACATCGCGTCGGCTCACTTCGGATAGCCAAGTTGTGTGCGTTTCTGAAGTCGTCATGGTCTGCTCCAAGATGGAATCCGCGATTCATTGCAGCGGCGAGATTACAGCGGTCACATTGCGTAATCGTGTTCGGCATTGTCATTTATAGACGGGACGATGGAAAGCGGCCGCCCCATTTGCCACGACATTCTGACGATTTCCTCGAAAGTTCTCGTCACTGTGGATGATTGTTCGAGGAGTCCATCATTCTGAATGCCTCGAGGTAATTCCCCGTCAAGCAGAGACGGCCACAGTCTTGAACTTTCCCAGGTCGAGTGCGAGGATCTTCATTGCCGTGTACTCCTTAAACAGAATTATGTTTATGAGGCAACCATGAAGGTACAGTTATTCTCCTCGGTATCCATCCTCTTGCTGCTCACTGTCTCCAGCCACCTTCTCGCCGGAGACAATGACGGATTCAAGTCCATATTCGATGGCAAGACGCTCAAGGGCTGGAAGGCCCCGAACATGACCTGGGGTGGTGACGTCGCCGACTTCGAGCTGAAGGCCAAGTTCCGGCTGGCCAAGAACCGGGGGAACTCGGGTATCCAGTTCCGCAGCAGGATCGACTCCAAGGGGATGGGTATCGGTTACCAGGCCGATATCCTCCCCGGTGGTCCCTGGTGCGGCGCCCTTGCCGACGAGTACACCGGTCGCAAACCGCTGATGGTGCCCAACGGCCACAAGACGGTGGTCGACGCGGACGGCAAACGAACCTGCACGCCCGCTGGCAAACCCGTCA
>CAUZVF010000942.1:0-3243 GCA_963582955.1 Planctomycetota bacterium | reverse complement strand
CCAAAAACCGAGCCGCCTGCCCCGCATCGGTTGTGTCGCGAGATTCCGCATCCTGAACCGCCAGCGTAAACGCCTTCAGCCGCGACGGCGATTCTCCGCGTTTCAAAAGCAGATGGTACAGCACCAGAAACACCGAACCGCTATCGATCCCTCCTGAAAACAAGACACCGATCGGCTGATTGGGATCGATCACATCCAGCCATCGTTGGCACTCGTCAGCCAACGCGCCAATGTACGCTCGGCCAATCGCATTGATATCGTTGGGTTGCACGTTTTGTTTCGGAGCAAAATATCGCGTATGAATCGGATTGGGATCCGGACAACCGACCAACGCGATCTCGATAATGTGATGTGCGGGAACCATCCGTGTGTACGACGGATGAAACTGGTCGCCCAACCCTTCTTTGTCCAAGAAACGAGCAATCTCGTCGATGCGTTCGGCGACAACCAAACACGGTCCTTCAGCCCGTTTCGCCAGAAAATATCGCATGGGCCGTGCGATCGACCGCGCCATCCGAACGATGTGGCCATTCTTGTGCATTAACGCGAATTGTCCGTCGATCTCGCGCACACGTTCCGCCAAGCCCGAGCCGACTCGTTCGACAGCTTCATCATACGACATATTCAACAAAACGTTGCCATCGGGCGAGATCAGATTCTCGACCCGCTCGACGGGAGCATGAAATTGCATTGGTGACTCCGAATTATGCTGAAGGTGTGCGAGAACCTAATGTAGCGGGATTCGCAAGAATTCAGGCGTCGGTTGCGGTGCGGCTCTATTTCTACGAAGTCACGACCAACAACGCTGGATATTTTGCCGAGCCGTTTGCGAGAGTACAACGGTCGCTAGTTTTGGAACGCCGCGAATGTTGAACGCCAAGCAGGCGGCGTTGGAATACGACCTTGCCAAGGTTGCGCGAAAGTAGGTCTCGCGAGCCGATCGAGACTTTCGAACACATCATGGTCACAGTCATGTCGGGGACCCGCTCGGCTCGCGTGCCGTTCCTTAGTTTGTTTTCTGCGTGACATCTAACTGAACGCGATAAATAAACACTCCCTCGCGGCCTGTTTGATATTGAAACTCGACCTTGTAGTGACCGGGCGATTTCACGTGCTCCGAAACGTCTACATCGATCGGTTCGAATTCCTCGTGCGATTCGACTTTCCCAAACGTCTTTGCAAAGTCTGTCTCGGACCAAGAGTAAATCGTCCGTGAATTGCCATCCGGGCCGGTTAGCACGACATCACCATAGCTTTCGGCATTCCGACGGGGATTCACCCACAAATGCAGCAGGTGGTGATCGGCGGTCGTTTCGACGTTCAAGTCGTAGATGTTGTTCCGGCTGATGTTGCCCGCAAAGCCCTCGTGGTCATCGAAGAAGATCTTGGTGCGGTCGGCTGTCTGATCTTTGGAACGATTCACGTCGTTTCGAATCGATTTGGCAGTTTGTGAGACCGATTCCTGAGTTGATGACCGGCCGCGTGGCGAACTCGCGGCTGCGTTTTTTTCGCCACGGTTTGTATCAGAGCCGCCGCATCCGGCAACGCAGAACACAACAAGACCAATTCCCGCCATCACGAATCTGTTGGTTCTTGATCGTAATGTCCGCAAACATGGGGCCCTTGCATGACCGCTCCGCTGGCGGGATTGCAAAACTGTCAGCCGTCCGTTGTAAAAACCCGATGCACGACAATCGTCCGCCAATTCATTATCGGAGCATGACTGTTTCATTCCGACATTCCTCTTCGGGGCGTGCGGAATCACTCGAAGGGACCATTGCAAAATGGTCGTGCCACAAGAATCAATTCCGCCGCTGTTTTTTTCTTACTTGGCCAGATGATTGACCGCTTCGATAATGTTTGATTCCGGCATTACCCTGCCGATATCTATCCAACCGTATAGTATTTTGTCGTCTGGAAGCGGCGGGAAGACTAACTCCTGAATAAACAAAGCTGCGGCAACTCCGATGGCAACAATTGAAACGGCGCGGCACACAAGCATCCACCGATTGGTGAGACATTCCAGTCCACGAAGAAAAAATACGGCAAACGGTGTCGCTAACGGAAGAAGGTATGACCCCTTCGCGGCAACAAGAGCAGGGGCTTGCGAAGTAAAGTAGACGAAAGTCGCGATGCCCAACAGTGTCATCCCGATCAACGGTGCCTCTGGGATTTTCCTCCCGGTTTTCCACATGTGAAGCAAAGTAACACCGAATCCCAGCATCGCCAAAGTCGTTGGCACCAGTCCCAGAATCGCAAGCAAAGTCAGCGGAAGACTCCCGTTTTGCAAACTCTGCCTGGAAATACGATGGGCAAAAGCATCTGACCATGTCGAGGCATAGGCCATTCCCCAGACATTGGTCATTGTTGCATTCAGTTTGTGGCTGTTGTCTCCAACACTTCCATAAAAGACCGAGGGGTTAAGAATGCATTGGGGATCAATCCAAATGTAATCGGTAATTTCGCGAGGACGCACTTCAAATGGGGCCTCGACCGACTTCATGGGCTCCAGAGTCCGCGTCATGGGGAATGGAGTTCCGCACAACACCGTATTCCTCAGATAGACGGGCGTAATGACAATCGACAGCGTCAATCCCCAAGCCCCTAATGCACGAAGGTGCTTACGGTCAAAGTCTCGCCGCAGGAATGGGACGAGCGACGCGCCGAAGACCCAGATTCCTGAATACTTGGTGATCATGGCCAAACCAACCAGAAGACCCGCCACAGCCGCGAGCCGAACACGGGAAGGATCTTGCTGCAATTGCAGGATGGGAAGTATCGCGGCAGACGTCAGCGCAATTGCAAGTGCCTCGTTGCCCAACATAACGGATGTCATTTGCGCGGACGGCACAAATAACACCAATGCCGTTGCCACCCAAGATTCGCCGTGGCGTCTTCCGAGACGACGAAGAATGTAATACGTAAAAAGGCCCGTTGCCAAGATTGCTGAAAGGCTGATGCACCGCAAAAGTACGTTTAGATGTCGTCCGCTGAGCGAGTCGCCAAGCTTCCAAATCGAACTGCCAATCAGGTAATACAGCGGCGGATGAAACGTCGACCATCCCTCCAATGGGTGGGGGAGACGGCCTTCTTCGGCAATTGTGTAGATATAAGCGGCATGTCCCCCGGCATCGTAACCGCTCAAAGGAGGAATCGTTGTTGCATTCCAAAGCCCGATTCCCGCGGCGACAAGCAAGAGTGCCAGTAAACTCGCCTGTCTGAAATTGATAACGCTATGCAACT
>CAUZVF010000941.1:0-3244 GCA_963582955.1 Planctomycetota bacterium | reverse complement strand
AACCGGCATGTTGTGTCGGAAATCCCTTCACTGAAAAACATTTCGATTCACATTCAAGACGGCCGAGTCATTCATCCCGTCCGCATTTGGCAAGATATCGCAACCGACATCGCGGTTTTGAAAGTCAACGCACGTAACTTGCAAGCCGCGCGATGGGGAAACAGCGACGAAGTCGAGATCGGACACCTTGTGATGGCGATGGGCAGCCCCTTCGGACTGAGCCAATCCGTAACTCTGGGTATCATTAGTGCAAAAGGCCGCCGGCAATTGGAGCTTGGCGCCGGCGCACGCGTTCTGAACCAAGACTTCCTGCAAACCGACGCCGCCATCAATCCCGGAAACAGTGGCGGTCCGTTGATCGATCTTCACGGGCGGGCGATCGCGATCAACACGGCAATCGCTTCGAATAGCGGTGGGAACGAGGGGATCGGTTTCAGCATCCCAAGCAACTTAGTGCGCCGGGTCGTTGACCAATTGCTCGAGCATGGAAAAGTTCAACGCGCCTACCTGGGTGTAAAGCTTGATCCTGATTTCGACATTGCCGAAGCCCGGCGGCTAAAGCTGGACCGGGCACGCGGGGCCCGTGTTCTCGAAGTTTATCCCAACACGCCCGCATCGAGGGCCAATCTGAAATTTGACGACGTGATTCTCAGTTTTGGCGGAATCGATATCCAAGACGAAAACCACCTAATCAATCTTGTCAGTCTGACTCCGGTTGGAAAGCGAGTGCGATTCGTCGTGTTACGGAACGGAAAGCGAACGACCGTCGAGCTTGCTCTGGGAGACCGTGCCAGTCTTGAAGAACATTCGAAAGCGCCCCAACAGCCGGGAATGGGAACACTGTTGGGCCAACTGGGGTTGACGCTGCACGAACTCAATTCGGACATCGCGACGCAGATCGGATATTCCGACGGCACGAAGGGTTTGCTGGTGCTGAAAGTCGATGCCCAAAGCACGCTGTCCGACGATCTTCGTGTTTACGATCTGATCGAAGAAGTTTCTCGCACGCCCGTCAGTTCCGTCGAGGATCTGAACAAACTCCTTCACAAAAATTCGGGCAAAAAGTCGATCTTGCTAAAAGTTCGTCGCCAAGTCGACGGACGCACTGAATCGCAGCTCGTGGTTTGGCAACAAAACTGAAGTTTTGTGCCGAGCATTTTGGCCAAACGCGTGGCGGCGATTTGTCGACGGATTTGCAAGGATAGTTTGGATCCGACGCCAGAATGATTCGCGGAGCGCTCTATCTATCCGTGAATCGCCGGATCACATTCGCGGTGATTTTGGAAACGGAATCGTCGACAAGGATGCATGCCGGCCAAGTGATCGAGCCGACCGAGAACACTTCGCCGCCGCTGGGGGTCTCGAAATGGACAATCTCGGCACCGCCATCACCAGGGTTCAGCCCCTTGGCCAACAGTCGGACATTTGAGGGCGATTGCGTTGAAATCTTGTCTGTTTCGTGCCCGGACGCTCCGCCCGGGATTCGCATGTGGAGGCTCTTTTCTCCAAACGTGTCTTCGTTCGAAAGTCCCGTGCCGTCGAAACACCAATGATCGGCATCGATCACGCGATACGGGGCCCCCGTCATGATTCCGGGGAATGTAAACACGACACCTAGCAGGTTGGCTTCCGATTCGTGGCGTTTATCGAAACGGCTTTCATACTCGTGTCCGTCATCGGCAAGTTGTTTTTCCGAATGACTCCAACAAGTGTTGTGATACACGATCCGGTGGCTGTCCAGAAACTCGACTTCACAGTTCAGTCCGTTGCCGCCCAGATACATCAGCCGTCCGCCCTGCTCGAAGACCCAATGCTTCAGCTTGTCGTACATATGAGTTGACCAATACTCGGGATGCGTACTGATGATCAGTAACCGGTATTCGTCCAATGACATGTCGTCAAAATGGAATTGAGATTCACTATAGAAGTCATAGCCGAAGCCTTGTTGCTCCATCCATCCCAATAACCGCCATTCGGCCGCCGCCATGTGGCAGCCTTGCCGGCCCGCGATCGGATCGGTCAATTGTTCGTTTTCGTCGATGTGGTTGTAGGGATCGGCCCGGTCGAGCGACAACGGCGCGAAATCTTCCGAGTCGTACGTCCGATGTTCTTTTTCCGTGTATCGACGTAGTTCGAGCCGTGAATTCACCGTGGGAGTTGGCGGGAACTGATCGGCATGGATGTAATTGCTGCGTCCGCCAAAACTGTTGTAGGCGTTCCAATTGATATCGGATGCCAGGACCGCGATCCGCGACTGCGGGCTGGCCGGAGCGACCACCCACGGAAACGCAAAAAACTCTCCCGACTTGTTACGAGCGTGGAAATAATACAAACCTGACTTTTCCGGAGCCTCGACGAACTGAGTCAGTGCATTGCTGTGATAACCGTGTTTGTTCCATTCGACGCCCGTTCGCGTGAAGTCGCCGTCTGGAGTAATCTGCATCGTGGCCCGTGGCCCATGCTCGTCGAACGTGCCGATCCGGCGGACGAATTCTTTCTCGGCTCCGTAACGCCACAACTCCAGCTCATATTCTTCAACCGCATGCACACGGAATTCGGACCGCTCGCCCGATTTGACGCACTTCGGCCACGCGTAACCGAGTAAACAATCGGACAACAATCGAAAGTGATATGGTTCGCCCGCGTCGGCCGTCATCGAAACGATCTTCGAACCGTATCCGTCGCGGCCCAACACAACTTCGTAGTCACCCGGTGAGACATCGGCATAAACCGCGCCCGAAATCGTCGAACGAGCCGTCACGATTCCGCCTTCACCACGAAATTCGAACAGCACATCCGCGATCGCGACATATCGTTCGTTGCTAACGTATCCAACAAGCATGGTGTACTTTCTTTTGTTGTTTGTGTTTCGACCGATTCAATTCCCATCAACCGAGCATCATCATCAAAGCCGCGTCGTGAAGGGCGTATTCGCGAAGAGACACTGTAACTGATGCCACATTCGGTGGCACGTCGTCATGTTGAATACCTAACACGACTTACTCGGGCGGCTGTGGTGAGCTGTTCGCCGAACCTGCGAAAAGATGTTTGTCACTTCGTCCCAGAAACGGCTGCTCGCGTCGAGTGGCTTGATGGCCGCAATTCGTGAGATGACATCATCGGGTGATTGATTCAGATGAGCGGCCAGCGCGAACGCGGCAATCACTGGCGACCGTGACATTCCGGCACTGCATGCGACGATGGTCCGCATGCCCGCTGCGAGAAGATCAGTGATTGTTTGTAC
>CAUZVF010000940.1:0-3246 GCA_963582955.1 Planctomycetota bacterium | reverse complement strand
TCCGTATTCGCAATTGAAATGGAGTCTGTGTCTGGTCCAGCAACGCAAGTTGAACACGGCCATTAAAGAGGGGTTTCAGTCGGTCATCGATTATTGGCCCGAATCGGCCGATGCCATCATCGCCGCGTATTTCATCGGCAAGACGTACAAAGACATGGGCGACATCAAGAACGCGAAAAAAGCCTACAACGAAGTGCTGAAAAAACACGACAAGCATCTGGCCGCCGTCTACACGGTTAATGACCTGATCGACATCACTCGCATCGAGGAAGACGTCGACAGCCGCGTCGAACTGTGGCGGAAACTGACGTTCGACATCAAGCGGGTCAGAGAATCAAAGCGAGTGTGTCAGGACGCCTCGCAGCAGCTCGCCACGTATTACTTCCAACAAGGAGTTATGGGCAAAGCAATCCAGTCATTGGAAACGACCTATACCGAAGAGCAGACTCCGTACTACATCGTCTACTTCGCGCGGCAGCCGCTGCAACAACTGACGTCGAACGACGAAACGAAATCCAAGGGGATCAAAACGGCCAACGACGGAATCGCATGGATTCGCGGAAAAGTCTCCTCTGACACGAGCACGGAAGCGAAAGAAAAACTCGCACGGTCTTATTGGTACTACATGGCTGATCTGCTGGTCGCGTCGCAGCAACACGAAAAGGTAGCCGCCTTCTATCAACAGGTGCTCAAGAAATTCGGCAGCAAAGACGAAACACTCGGCCGGTTCGCGGGCTGGTACAAGAGCCAGAAAAAGTATGACCTCGCGCGCCAGCAATACACGAAATACAAGAACAAGGTCGAGGGTCAGAACCAGATCGCCATCAGTTATCGTGACCAAAAGAATTACGATGCGGCGGTGGCGGCATTCCGCCGAAACATATCACTCGATCCGGAAAAGCGGTTTCACTGGAATTACATGGTGGCATATACGTATCACCATTACGCTCGCAAATACAAGGAAGCCATCGCGATCTATCAAGAACTTCTGAAAACCGACGTCGACAATACCAACAACTGGCTTTGGCAAACCGCAACGGCCTACCGCGACTGGGGCCAACACAAACAGGCGATTGCGTTCTATCGGCAGTGCAACAACTTCCCCAGCAACTATCAGGAAATGGCCCAATGCCATCGCCGGCTGAAGGAATACGGCGAAGCCGTTATACTGTACAAACAAATCATCGGTGGAGCACCCAAGTCAGCCGGCTGGGCGTTGTTGCAAATTGGTTACACTCACGAGCAAGCTGGCAAGAAGGAACAAGCAATCGTTGCCTTCCAACAGGTCTGTAAACGCTATCCCAAGCAATCCTATGCCAGTGTCGCTCATGCATACTTGCAAGACAAATACAAGATCAGCGTGACCCTGGGCGGTGCCACAGACAAATGATTCCAGCAAAGCTCAGCACGTCGTCAATCTTCGATTGTCGCCATTCGCTCCGCGAAAATGGCGCTACTTTCGCGGAGCGAAAGGAGACTCTGTTTCCAGCCAAAGTACTACTTGGACAGCGCCACTTTGTGGCGACAGTTCAACGTAACCGATTACTGCTTGCGTCGTTTAACGCCCAGCCGCAGGCGCCGGCTTCGTGCCAAGCTGGCGTACCAACGTGCCGTCGGTGCCAGGCTGGGCGTTAAACGAAGACGCGACAAAGACTTAAACCCACTGACTCCTACCAAAGTGGCGCTGTCGAACTACTGTCGTACTAAAACAATCGCATCTGGCCCGATTTCGGAATCGAGGGCTGAAACAAATCGCAATTCTGCGGCGGTAGTTTGCGGTCTAATCCATGCTTCTGCTGGAACAGACGAAACATCTTCTTGATCTGATCGGCGATTTCGCCGGTTCCAACCATCCGCTCGCCCCACGCAGAACTGCTCAGCTTCCCGGCCCGAGTCTCGCGCACCCGCCCAAGCACTCGGTCGGCTTTGAGCGGCTGAGTTCGTTCCAACCATTCCTTGAAAACCGGTTCGACTGTCAGCGGGAGCCGAAGCAGGATGTAGCTGGCCGTCATTGCGCCGGCGTTCTTGGCGGCTTCAAGAATGGCTGGGACTTCCGAATCATTCAAGCCGGGGATGATCGGCGCGACCATGACGCCAACGGGCACGCCCGCCTCGGCGAGCAACCCAACCGCGCGCAGCCTTGCCGGCGGGATACTGGTCCGCGGCTCCATGTCGCGAGCCAATTCGGCATCGAGCGTGGTGATCGACACGAAGACATGAACAAGTCCGTCAGCCGCCATGCCTTTCAGGATGTCCAGGTCGCGAATGATGAGGGCGTTCTTCGTGATGAGGCTGACCGGCTGGCGGCATTCCCGTGCCACTTCAAGGCAGCGCCGTGTGAGTTGAAACTTACGCTCCGCCGGCTGGAAACAATCGGTCACGCCCGAAAACGTGATTGGTTCGGGCTTCCACGAGTCCTTCGCCAGAAAATCACGCAGAAGTTCTGGTGCATCGTGCTTGACGACGATCTTTGTCTCGAAGTCAAGCCCGGCGTTGAATCCGAGAAGTTCGTGACTTGGTCGAGCATAACAATAACTGCATGCGTGAATGCAACCACGGTATGGATTAACGCTGAATCTGAACGGGATGTCCGGTGAATTATTCTCTGCGACGATGCTCTTCGAAGTGTCGGCAATGTATTCGATACGACGATCTTGGCGTTGGTTGAGATATTCCGTATCCCATTCCAGATGCTCAAAATCCGGTTCCGCATAAGTCCGCTCGAAGCGGTTGGGTGGATCGATTCTCGAACCGTGACGCATCATTTCACCAAAACAAACCCACCCGATTCGGCGGGAAGAATAGAGGCGTTTCCGTTCCCGACAGATTCTACTCAAGATTGCGTCGCGTGTCTGCGAAAGCAACTGTCTGGAAATGCAATTGGGACTGACATATTACAATGACGCTTTCGTCCATCTGACATCGAAACCCGCGTCCAGCATCGAAACGATTCCCGTTTTCTCGGATTCCGTGAACCGGACACCGCCACACAGCGACTATCCTGTCGGATTAACCCGGAGATTTCGCCTGTGCATCGCTCAAAAAGGGACATTGAAAACGAGCTTCTCGCCATTCGATGTCGGCGCGGCGACGGGGCGGCCTGGGAGCAACTGGTTCGAAATTGGGAACGGCCCCTGATGTATTACGTCCGACGGCTGGTGTCTGACGAAGAGACGGCGTGGTGCATTCTGCAAGACGTGTGGTTGAAGGCGTTGCGGGGCATCCGTTCTCTAAGGGAGAACGACC
>CAUZVF010000939.1:0-3248 GCA_963582955.1 Planctomycetota bacterium | reverse complement strand
ACTAGCCGCCTAAAACCCGTTCCAGAGGTGTCCACTTTTACTGGGCTATCGCATTTCGATAAAGAAGCGGTTGGCTCCCCCTGGCCACGCCTTGACTCGCAGCCGGTGGATCGGCTGATCACTTCGGATATTCGCATACTTCAGCTGCGCGGCATTCGCGGGCACTTGCGTGCCGTACGCACTTTCCTCTGGCAGGACGCAAAACAGGCGACCAGTTGGCGTCGATTCGCGCATTGATGCGTCCGGGTGGATTCCGATGGCGAGACCAAGATAGCGAACCGTTGGCGGTGGAAGAATGTGTTCGACATCGGCCTCGAATACGAACGGAGCCTCGAATGGAATTCGACAAGCCACGCGAATGCCTGGGGATCCATTGCGTGTCGAGACGCGGATTGTCCGGAAGTTTTCGACTTCTACTTCATCGCCGACGATCCTCCAAGCGAAAAGCCGCTTATCGAATGTGAGTTCCACCCACTCTCCCCGCGAGTACCGGCTCATTTGTTTCAAAAACAATGCTCGCTCGTCGAAGTACGCATCCGCGTGTTTGTCCGTAAGCGACCAAGACCGCCGCTTCATAGGACTTTATGAATTTACGTCGGCGCTCGTCCTTTGTGCCTTGGGCTTGCTCGTGAGCATTGAATCCGGAAAACAGAATCTTCAGCAGTTTGGTAACGCGCGGATCGTGCCAAATAGTGTGATCGCCGCGAAGTTCGTCTTGAGCCATGAGCAGGCAATCGATCAAGAAATCAGGAACGGTCGTGTCGAATCTTCCCGTTGCCAAACACACGCCGCCAAAGTTGATAATCGCGTCAATGCTACCTCCCCACCGCGGACGCAGGCTGTAGAGCAGTTTGTCATAGGCGCTGTAAAAGTCGAGTTGGGTTCTCACCGCGACATTAAACCAAACAACTGATGACCACAGGTGGTCACCTCCGGCCATCGAGATTGTTATCATCCGCGCTGGGGCGTGAGGATGTTCTGGATTCGTCAGCCAGGCTTTGACGAAGTGGTATCCGGCCTTGGGAAGATACTCGTGGAATTTGTTCCAACCCTCTTCAGTGACGGTGTTGGAGTACCCGTCGCCGCGGTGGTGCCATGCCAGTGACTGATAGTAGCCGCCGGCAATCATGTGCAAGAGCCACGGGTGGATCTTCTCAGACTTCAAACATGCCCGATAAAATACTTCGTCGTCATCGGGTTGAAGTTTTTCAAAAACGAATTGGATTTCAAACCAGGCCCAACGTTGCCGAAGTGGGTCTTCCGATTCATGCTCGATCGCGTCGAGCATCGCCGTAAACGACGCGTCACGCAATTTATTCCCGTCGTCGTAGTTGAGTACCGCCGTGATGCGCTGTTTGTACTTCTTCAGCGCGATTCGATACAGCGCGTTATGGACTTTCATTGGTAGTTCTGGTGAATATTGAGGACGAGTCAGCCGCTTGGCGGCGTCAGTCAGAATGTGATTTGCTTCCTGATCGTCACCGATCCCCCAAACTGTCAAGCCATGGCACGCAAGTACAACGGGGTCGTCCGATTCCTGATCGATTGCGCGCTGTCCAAGCTGTCGCAGTTGCGAAAACTGCTCCCGAGATTTTCCGATCCGTTCCAATTCGACGAACAGTTTTAGGAAAGCAATTGCTGACGTGCGGGCTTCACCTCGGTCGCCCGACCGCTTTTCGTAATCGTCAATTATTGGTCTTTCGTATTTCCGAAATTGTTCCTCGAACGATTCCCATGTAGGATTCTTGGGGTCCGTCGGAAGATCCAGTACCTCGCGTGGTTCGAACTTGGCTCGTTGTTCGTCTAAATCGTCCAGCGTCTCGTTACCGAAACGGGATTCGAGTTCAGCGAGCGGGACCTTTGGTGGATTCGCGGGAGAACTCGGTTTTTCCCGCGACTCTGTTTGGCCGCCCGCGTCTTGCTCCGACTCCGAATCTCCACAACCGACCGCGACCGCCGTGACAAAGGCCAACATCAAGAACTGACAACGAATCATGATTCGGCTCCATGGGAACAATGTTCGTGCGACACGTTCTGCCAGCGACGATGCTGATTACCACACATCCGCGGCGGCAACGCGTTTGGCCGCGAGGACTTCGTCTTTTTGTGGGCGGCATTCCAGGCCGACGAAATATCGGTAGTCCGCATCGTAGGCTTCTTTGAGCACACGGTTGTAGTGGATTTCTCCAGTGCCGGGTTCGTTGCGGCCGGGGTGGTCGGCGAGTTGCAGATAGCCGAGGCGGCCGGACTTGAAGCCCTCGCGCATGCGTCCGCACAGATCGCCTTCGGTGATCTGCATGTGGTACAGATCCCAATTGATCTTTACATGAGATGAATCGACGTCGTCGCAGATGCGAATCGCGGGCGGACTGCCGTACAGACAGTGGCCTTTGTGGTCGACGCGGATATTCATTGGTTCGAGGATCAGCGTGACGTCGTTGTCCTCGGCAATCGGAGCTGCGAGTTTCAAGCCCTGGATGATGTTCTGGTGCATTTGTTCCTGAGTCATCCCGGGCTGATCGTCTCCGCCGACAACCGTCATCATCTTGCAGTCCCATTGCTTGGCAATCTTGCATCCGTCCTTGATAGCTTTGACGAACGCCTTGTGGTGTTTGGGATCGTTCAAACCGGGCCGGAATCCCCATGCCGTGAACTGAGCGATCGCGATGTTCTTTTCTTTGCTCAACTTTGCGATGGCGTCGATATCTTTTTTCTTCCACGGCCACAACTCGACGGCGGGAAATCCCAGTGCGGCAGCTTGCCGGATGCGATCGAGAAACGGCAGCTTCCGCCACCACATCTCGACGTTGACCGCAAACTTCGTATGCGGCGTCTTGCCGATCGAGCTGAGGTCGCCCGATTCGTCCACGGCCGCGTACGCTCCGGCTGAAATCGCGGGCAGAGTCGTGGCGGCGGCCGTCGAACCGAGAAATCCGCGGCGGCTGATCGATTTCATCGGCAGTCTCTCCAGTTTGTATGATGACGTAATTCGTTGGTTCTCTCTTATGAAATTCCCGCTACTTCTTATCTTTGGTTTTGCTTTTCGAAGTCTCGGTGTCGGGCAGCTTTTCGATCTTGCCCCACATGTGGCCGCCGACTTTGCCGTGCTGCCACGTTCCCGCGTAGAGATTGCCGTGGAACATGATTCGTGCGCTGAATGTTCCCATCGTGGGAATCGTCACGTCGGTCATTGTGATCATCGGAGTGTCGCCAGCCCAAACAACTTTTAATGCGATTGGAATGACGAG
>CAUZVF010000938.1:0-3253 GCA_963582955.1 Planctomycetota bacterium | reverse complement strand
CTCCAGCCGGTCGGGCAATCGCTTGTTGGTGTCGTCCTTCAGGTACGCCCACAAAGCGGCGATTTGTCGATTCATGTCGCCACCCAGCAACTCGCGATTGGTGCTCTTGCCGTTTGGAAACAATGTCGGCATGCGCGTCCGCGGTTTGACGGAACCAGGGTCTTCCATGAATTTGTAGAACCACAATGGCTGAAGCCGCTGTTGCAGAGTCGCGAGGTCGATGCCCTCGACTCCGGGCATTTTTTCTCCGCGAAATCGATGACACTGAATGCAGCCGGTGTTCATGAATTGCCGGCCGGTTTCGCTGTCTCCATTTGACATGCGCGGTTTGAGGAATGCTCGAGCCTCTTTCGGACTAACACCCACATCGACCTTCATGAAATCGGCCGACAGATGGGCGACGTTGGCGTTTCCAAAAACAGGCATGCGAGCTTGCATGTGCGGACGAACGTCGCCGGTCCCGTCCATCACAGCTCGCAGCCACTTTTCTGTCAGTTTTGTGCCGACTTTATTTAGCATCGGCGGCAAGCGGCCCTCATCACCGATATCGACATGGCCGACAGTTTCAAAGTACTTTCGCCGTCGCGGACCAACTCCGCCAATTCGGTCACGCTCGTGGCAGGCATGGCAATTCAACTTCAGCATTGTCATTGAAAGGCGTTCTTGTTCAATCGACGGACCGTTTGCCACACCGATTCGACCAGTCTGTTTGACCTGCGACCTCAAGGCGGCACGCTGTTGGGGATTCAGATTGAAATTCGGCAACGGCGGATGCGGACCGTCGATGCAATTTCCTTTGGTTTGTTTGCTAAGCTGGCCCAACGGTTTCGAGAATCGTGTCGGTTTCAGGTCATTCAACTGATGGCAGTTGGCACAGCCGATCCGTTGGAAAATGATCTTGCCGCGTTCGACGAGTTCCGGTGACGGTTTGAACTTGGCATTGAAGCGGGAGGGCGAAGCTGCTGCTGAGTCGCCAGGAACTTGCAACTTGGCTCGGCGCCGACCTTGCTCTCCCGGTTTTGCACTCCGACGCAACAAATACGCGGCAATGTGAGCGGCCTCTTCCGGATCAAGTTTCATTTGCGGCATGCGGCCCGCTGGTCGGATTCGCAGTGGATCGAAAACAAAGAACGTCAACGACTTCCGCGTGTACTTCGCATGCAATTGCGGCAGCGGCACGGAAGCGAAGGGCTGTGCCACTCTATCACCAACTTCCTTGGCAGTGACGCCGAGGTCTTTGAGCAGTTTTTCCCGATCGGTTAGATAGACCCTTCCCGAATCGTAGGATTCATCGGGTTCATGACACGCGACGCAGCCGACTTGATGAAACAATTGCTTGCCCGTATCGGGGTTCCCCTTGCGATAGAACTCATGCCGAACGGGATCGACCGCCGCCGATCCTCTCTTGATTTCGAACTGAGACGCCACGCCGCGGGAATTCATTAGCAGGTGCAACAACGGCTCGACGGCGGCTTCTTGTTGCTCGTCAGTCAGACCATCGAACATCGACGGCATCGTCGTACCCGGTTTGACCGACTGCGGATCGATTACGAACCGGCGAATCCAATCGGCGTTAATGCGGTCGCCGATTCCATCGAGGATCGGTCCCTTCTTGGGCGTGTTCGCATCGTTTTGCGTTTCGTGGCACGCCGTGCAACTCAGCTCTGACAGCAACAATCTTCCATACTGGTCGGCGGTATCGTCGTTGCCTGCAAAGAAACGATCGAACGCGGGGATGAAAGGATGTGAGGCCGAGTCATCGGCAGCCGGAACCACCGAAGCAAGACACATTGCGAGAAGAATTGCAGAGACAGCGCGCTTCCGAACCACGAATTTACTCCGCGCAACCAATGGTTGATCATTCGGGGCGTTGAAAGTGCCGATCGGCCCCGAAAGTTCGATTAACCGTTCAGAACAATCACGCTGTGCAGAACAATCACGCCGTGCGTGCGCCAAACGATGTGGTCAGCAACGCTACGCTAGAAGTTCTTCAACGACTCGGCAAGGCTGCCCGTCGATCAACGTCTGTTCCTGATTGTTGCGTTTGTAGACGAGCTGTTTGTGGTCGAGGCCAAACAGGTGGAACAGCGTGGCGTGATAGTCGTAGTGGTTGACGACATCCTTGACCGCGTGGTGTCCGAAGTCGTCGGTCGCTCCGTGAACGTGTCCGCCGCGGAAGCCGCCGCCGGCGACCCACATGCTGAATCCGTGTGTGTTGTGGTCGCGGCCAATCTTTGCGCGGCCGGCGTCGTTTTGGATGACGGGCAGCCGGCCCATCTCTCCGCCCCAATGCACGACCGTTGAATCCAACAGCCCACGGCTCTTCAAGTCCTTGACCAGTGCGGCCGATGGTTTGTCGACTTTCTTGCAGGCGCGCGGCAGGCTGGTGAGGATACTGCCGTGGTGGTCCCAGAATTGGTTTTGTGTGAAGACTTGAACAAAGCGGACTCCGCGTTCGATCATCCGCCGTGCGATCAGGCAGCGGCTGCCGTATTCGGACGTGGCCGGTTCGTCCATACCGTACAGTTTCTGTGTCGCTTTCGATTCCTTGCTCAGGTCGATCGCTTCGGTAGCCGCCGTCTGCATGCGGGCCGCCAGTTCGTACGTCGAAATCCGAGCCTGCAAGTCAAGCTGCCCCGGTCTCTTTTCGAGATGCCGCCGGTTGAGCGCTTCCAGGAATTTCAGCGAGCGTTCCTGTGCGGCTCCTTTCAGATGCGCCGGCGGCTGCAAGTTGAGAATCCGCGGCTCCTGCGGACGCACGACGGTTCCCTGATACAGCGACGGCAACCAGCCGTTCGACCAGTTCTCGACACCCATCACGGGCAATTGGCCGGGATCGATCAATGCGACATACGCCGGCAGGTTCTGCGTTTCAGCTCCCAATCCGTAGGTCATCCAACTCCCCAGCGACGGACGCCCGCCGATTGTGCGGCCCGATGTCAACGCCCGGATCGACTGGCCGTGATTGTTGACTCCGGTGTGCGTCGAGCGGATGAGTGTGATGTCGTCAGCGATTTCCGCCGTGTGAGGGATTAGTTCGGACAATTCCATTCCGCATTCGCCGCGCGGCTTGAACTTCCACGGAGTCGCCAGCACCTTGCTACTGGCTTGAGCGGCGTTGTCGTACTTAATCTTGCCGGGGAACGGCTTGCCGTCGTACTTGTCCATTTCAGGTTTGGGATCGAACAAGTCATGATGGCTGGGACCTCCCTGCATCCACAGCGAGATCATCGCTTTGGCCCGCGGCTCGGCA
>CAUZVF010000937.1:0-3257 GCA_963582955.1 Planctomycetota bacterium | reverse complement strand
GCGAGAAGTTACCCAGTAGAGTCGCTCCGGCACCGGCCAGGGTTGATGTCTTGATGAAGTCACGGCGCGACGCGTTGTTGGTTTTGTCGGTCATTGTTGAGTTCTCCGGGTTGTTAAATCAATACCGTTTAACGAGCTGTCATGTCGAATCCAGCGACACCGCCGGCTTCGTGAAACAACATTTCGATTAAAGTCCCGCTCGGCTCGCGTGACCTACGAAACGCTGTCGTACTAGGCTTTGTCGGAAAAAGGGGTCTGACCCTTTCCAACCAATCCGATTACTAAGTGTCTTTTCCTATCCACAAGAGGGTGAGACCCCTTTTCCGACAAAGCCTAATCTCTCAGATTCTTAACCTTCTTGGCGTCGAGTTTCAACCGTTTTCGTTCTTTGGCACTGGGAACGCGCAACGGGCGGACGATCCGGAAACCGACGTGCAGCGCATCGGTGTGATACCAAATACTCTGCGGGAGTTGCGGATCTTGAATCTTCCATTCCAGGCTTGATTGGTACCGTGCCGCACTGCGGAGTCCCTCGGGGTCATCGTCCCACGAACCACCGCGTGCCGTTCTCGGAAAAAGCTTCGTCGGCACGGCCAACAGGTCGAAGACGTTGATGACATCTTGCTTCGCGAACTTTGCGTAATGATCGGGGATGTGCTGGTCCAGCGTCCATTCGGACACATTGCCGATGATGTCGTGCAGTCCCCAGGGATTCGGTTTCTTCTTGCCGACTCTGTGATAGTTGGCCTCACGGTCTTCGCCCGCATTGTCGTAAAACCAAGCATATTCACCCAATTTTTCCGCATCGTCGCCGAAGAAGTATGCCGTCGTCGATCCCGCGCGGCAGGCGTATTCCCATTCGGCTTCGGTCGGCAGCCGGTAATAGTGGCCGGTCTTGGCACTGAGCCATTTGCAATATGTCTTGGCGGCCAACTGAGTCATGCAGATCGCTGGATAGCGATCATGTCCGCTACCGAAGGTCATGTCGGTATAAGGTTTGGTCGGACGTGTTATCGCATCGGCGACCGTGTCGTTGTCTGTCGCTTTCGTGTTTGTCAGTTTCCGGCGTTGAATGTCGAGATTGAAACTCCAAATATCGAATTCGTCCCAGGTGACTTCGTACTTTCCCATCCAGAAAGGTTCGGCTCTGACTTTGACCTGCGGGCCTTCGTCTTCCTTACGATCCTCTTCGCTCGCCGGGCTGCCCATCGTGAAAATTCCACTAGGGATCGGCACCATCTCGAATGTGACCCTCGTGCCGGTGATCACTTGCTTGTACGGCTTCATCTCCCGTTCGGTTTTGGCATTGGTCGCCGACGGTGCTTCCGCCAGCGCGACACACAACAGAAAGGGTTGCAGAAGGAAACCCGACACAATTAGTCTGAACATGGGTGGGACAACTCCAGAATTGTCTGATGGGGCGTGTGCGATGCGATTTGCAGTGATTGGTTTGATCGGCTGCTTGGGGTTAGGCACCCATCCAGCCTTTGCGGATAAGGCATGCCGAAAAACGAACAATGAAACTCGTGCGGATGCGAACTGGCAGCGCTTCAAGTTCGAACAACGCCACATGGGTGTTTTGTTCGCAATCACATTATACGCCTCCGACAAATCAACCGCAAACGACGCTTCCAACGCCGCATTCCGACAAATTGCCGAGCTGAATCGCATCATGAGCGATTACGATCCCAACAGCGAACTGATGCGATTGTGCCGAAATTCCGGGCCGGGCAAACCCGTCAGAGTCAGCCGTGATCTGCTGATCGTCTTGCAACGGTCCATCGGTCTTTCGTGCAAGACAGGCGGAGCCTTTGACATCACCGTCGGTCCAATTGTGAAACTGTGGCGACGGGCGCGACGCCGCAAGGAATTGCCGACCGACAAACGCCTGAACGCGGCGAAGCAACTTGTCGGGTATCGGAACATCGTCATTGACGTTTGCGCGCAAACCGTCGAGTTGCGGAAGAAAGGCATGAAACTCGACCTCGGCGGTATCGCGAAAGGATATGCCGCGGACGCCGCGTTGTCAGAGTTGCGTAAACTTGGCATTACGCGCGCGTTGATCGATGCCAGCGGAGACATCGTGGCCGGTGACCCGCCACCCGGAAAGCCGGCCTGGAAAGTTGCCATCGCCCCGCTTGTCGACCCGGAAGCCAATCCAACGATCTACTTGGCGCTGAGCAACGCCGCCGTCGCCACTTCGGGAGACGCGTTTCAATTTGTCGAGATCGACGGCATCCGATATTCCCACATCGTCGATCCGCAAACCGGCATGGGCCTGACAACTCACAGTAGCGTCACGGTGATTGCACGCAACGCAACGAAAGCCGACAGTTTGGCGTCAGCCGTCAGCGTCTTGGGACCGCAGCGAGGATTGTCTTTGATCGAAGGGATTTGCGAGTCGGCAGTATTGATCCACGTCATCCGTGACGGTCAATTCAAGTCGTTTCGGTCGCGGCGATTCCATCAGGAACAATTTGGTGTCAAGGCACCGCAACCGTGACTAATTTGCGAATGGCTTCGACACCGGCAGAATTCACTGAAACTGCTTATTTTCAAGCGACCTTTTGGCCTAGAGGCGTCTTTAGGACAACCGCGCAAAAGTAAATTGATCAATTTCCCCTGCCAGCTTGCCTGGCAGGAAAACAGCTTGAAGGGCTAATACCGTTGAACAGTTCACAGATCAACCCCCGTCGGCTTGCCCGACGGGTGAAGCAGTTTCGCCTGATAAACTCATTCACTTGCCAGACAAGCTGGCAAGGGTCTTGTGCAAACCTGATATGAATGGTGCTAGCCATTCAAACTGTTCACCTGCCGCACAAGGCGGCATGGGTCTGTGGAATTCACCAACTTAGTTTTTGCGCGGATGTTCAAGACAACTGCCTACGGAACCAAAGTCGTCACCACGATTTTGCCGTCCCGTACCACGTACGTCAGCCTGTGTGGCGATAAAATGATGCGCAGCGCGGTATCCAGAGTGATTCCCGAGAGCACGAAATTGATTGGGACGTCTCGCGAGATTCCTTGTGCGGCCAGAGCTGTTTCGTCGAGCACGATGGACGTATTGTGCAGTTCCGACAGGAATTCCATACCGTCGACCAGCGGTGTGCCGATGAATTCAATTTCGGTCTGTTCCAACAATACTCACCTGATGACGTCATTCTTGATTCCCTTTGTCCGATGTGAGGCATCTTCGCGTTTGAGGACAAACAGTGCGATTTCACTATCCGACGGCGAGAGGAATTGCTTTGGAAGAT
>CAUZVF010000936.1:0-3264 GCA_963582955.1 Planctomycetota bacterium | reverse complement strand
GAACGCGACACTTGCTGCAACAGTCTCAGCACCTTGTCACGCAGTTTCGGCTCAGCCTCCACTTCAAGAAAGCTGGATCGCGCGCGCCAGGTTTCGTAGCCGCCCAGTGCGTGCTGCGCGACGGTCGGCAGGTATCCGCAGTAGTCGTTGGCCAATTCGATCGTGAAGGTTGGCTTCAGTGGACTTTGCTTCTTGATTTGCAGGCCCGTTTCCGCAAACACTTCGCAGGGCATTGCCGTCACTCCGACCGGTCCGATCCGGAAGGCCTGCACTGTCGTGTCGCGTGTTGCTTTCCAGTCCTGCATCGCGATCGTCTCGCGGGCGTAGACCTCCGGCCGAGTCAACCGTTGTTTAGTGCCCGACTGAGCCATGATGACTTTCGCACGCTCGACTTCGATGGCTTTCGGAGTACGCACTCCCAATTCGATACTCTCGGTGCGGCCGTCCAATGTGATGTCGGATCGGTACGTGATGTTGCGGCTGGCCTCGAAAACCGCATCCGCCACGCCGTTGGCAACTTCGCGGATACGGACATACGGCTTTTTTCGTTCGCGTTTTTTGCGGAAATCGGTGTTGTTGACGTCGCCGCTCGTACCGTTCGACATGATTCCGACAAACGACGGATCGGACCGATCGGCGCGCAGACGTTGTTGAATACGTTCGGCGAATGCTCCGAAGTAATCGGCCGAAATGTTGCCGCGACCGGTTCCGCCGACGTAGTGCAGACCGTAATTGGCCAACAGAGCGAGCGGTCTGCCGTCAGCATGCTGTATCGAGAGGAAGAACACTTCTAGATCGACGGGTCCGGCCGGTTCAACAAGATCGGAACTCCCCGCGCGGGGATTCATTCGGACTCGGTCACCGCGTCCGCCGAACGGATTTGCCGGAATCGTGTTCGGTTTCATCTTCCAGCGACGGTTAAAGACATGCTCGGGCTTGTTGACCGACCCCCAACCAATTTGAGCCGGAGCTAAATTGTTCATCGCGCAGCGGATCGCATCGGCCAAACGGTGGATCATCAATTCCAGATAAAACAGATCGAGTTCGTTCTGTCCGATTCCGATCACGCGCGGCGCGCTGTGCGTGTGCGTTGCCGCCATCAGAATTCGGTCGATGGGAAAGCTGGTGCTGTCGTGCACGATTTGCTTAGCTTCATCGAAGATGACGCGGTTGATCATCGTGCTGTCGCAGATCACGAATGCCAGTTGGTTGTCGCCGTCGTCGAGTACCAAACACCGCGCCTGCAATTCGTCGTGGATGTGGGTGGCTGGGCCGTTCTGTGAAATAGTCCCATCCAGCGTTACTCCGAGTGGTGGCGTGATATTCGCGGTCGCGGCGCCTGCCCGTAGCTTTGATTTTGCCATCGGTGAAATCCCCAGTCGGTCGGAAGTTGAATGCAGTTCTCACGTTACTGTACGGAGCCCGACAACACGTTTCTATCAGAAAAACGATGATCCTGCCGGATCACCATCCGTTTCCTAGGTCCAGTCTGCCTTAATCCGCGCTAATGTGCCCATTGGATGTTGAAAACCGCATTCAAAGACGGAGTTGACCGATGGACGCCTCCTCCAAGACTTTCATTCAACATGACCGCCAAACGTTTCGAATTGGATTCTCGTTGGCTGCGGTTGGCTTGGTCGTACTTTTGTCTGCCTGTCTGATCGCTGTCCTGCGATGGGGCGGGATCGGCAAGTTTCAACCCAACATGCAATTGGTTGGTTTCGCGGCTATTGGCGGCATTGTGTTCGCCGGCGCTGGATTCGTCGTCATGATCATTGGGTCAATGGGCACGCTGGGCGCGGGCATTGACATGCAACCTGAAGACGAAGTCCGCAAGTTCGATACGATCCGCGAGCGATACACGCCGGAAACCAGAGAACTGGTTTTGTGTTGCGTGTCGTGCCGGTCAATCAATGAGCAACAGGCACGGTTCTGCAACCAGTGCGGAACGGCTCTGCAACCATCGCCGGATTCAACCAAACCGGCTCAAATTATGTCTGCGTGACGTCGGCTATTGTTTGGACTCTTGCTTGGCAGACTTGTCTTTGACAGCCGCGAAGTCACCCGCGATTGTGACGAACAACTTCGTTGAAGTCAGATACCGCTTCACGGCCTTGTTGACTTGTTGCGTCGTCAGTGACCCGATATTCCGTTCCAATTCTGCCTGAAAGGCCATCGTCCGGCCGAGATACAGATTCGATGCCAGGGCGCTGGCGACGCCGCCGTCATTGGTGCGACCGATCTGTTGCTTCTGAAGATAGCCGCTCTTGGCCGCTTCCAATTCCTTTTGGGTAACGCCGTCTTTGATCAAGCGTGCGATTTCCTCTTTCACCAACTTTCGAAGTTTTGTCATGTTGGCCGGATTGCAGATGGCAACCACCGTAAACGAGCCACGCGCGTCCTTGGCTCGCGCACCGAATGATGCGAAGACCGTGTACGACAATCCTTCCTGTTGCCGAATGCGATCGCCGAGCCGTGACGACAGTCCGCCTGATCCGAGGATGAAGTTTCCTACCACCAATGCCGGATAATCCGGATCGGAATCCTTCATCGGAAACACGAAACCGGCCAAGTAGACGGCGTTTGCTTTGTCGGGAGTTTCGATCAACGTCAACCCCGGCTTCACCTTGACGTCGCCACGTTCGGGAATTCTGGCGTACGGTTTCGACGCCTTCCAGCCGGTGACAATTTTGCTCAGACTTGCCTTCGTTTCGTTGACGTTGAAGTCGCCGACCACGGCGATTTCCGCGTGCCCGGCACCGAGGAATTCTTCGTAGACCGTCCTGATGTGGCCAATCGCCGTCCTTTTCACCATTGCGATTTCTTCTTTGACGGTTGGTTCGTATCGAGGATCATCAGGAGCGTACGGTCGGAACGCACGCCGCAATGTCCGCAACGCCAACGTTTGCGGGTCGGTCAACCGTTGTTCCAACTGAGTCAACTGCGACTGCTTCAAAATGTCGAATTCGTCTTCCGGCAATGTCGGCTCACGCAGGACTTGTCTGAGCAACTCAAGCACGCCTTCAAGGTTGGCGTGTTTTGTCTGAATTGAAAACGTCAGTGTTCCGGCCGATCCGCCGACACGGAGTTGGGTACGCGAGCGGTCCAATTCGTCTTGAATCTGTTGCCGAGTCAAGTTCTTTGTCCCCCGCAACAACAACGACGGCAGGAATTCGCAAGCCTTTTTCAAACCCTTCAAATTGCTCGTGTTTCCATACCGCAGCGTGACCTGGACATTGACCGATTCGCCTTTCGTCTTTTTCG
>CAUZVF010000935.1:0-3264 GCA_963582955.1 Planctomycetota bacterium | reverse complement strand
CGCACTGGCTGAGCTTGTTCCGGCGTATCATTCGGCTCGGTCTCGACGAACAAAGTGTCACCGCGTTTCGGATCGATGTCGATCGGCCGAATCGCTATCGAAACATCAACTTTCGCGTCCTTTGGCCAGGGCACTTTATTCGGAACTCTTGCCACCAACGGAGCTTTTCCCGATTCACGCCAGCGTGGCTGATCGAACATGGTAACGCTGCCTTCTTCAGGACGCAGTGTCAGCCGAAATATTCCTGATACCGGAGCGTGATAAATGACGTACACATCACCGTCTAGCGCATGTAGCAACTTCGACCAATTCGGAGTCGGAGCCGTGTAGATTCCAACGGCATCGACAGGCCGTGCGGGTTTCGCATCTTTCGCCGGACCGCGCGGCATGTCAGCGGGATTCTCAGCCTGCACCAATTCCCAAGTCGCCGTCACACGGGCATTGTCGGGGAGTTCACTTGGCCGAAAAATCCGCGCGGAGATTTCAATCGTCTGCCCAACCTTCAGTTTGACAATCGTCTCACTGTTGACGGGAATCGTGTCGGATTTCTGAATCGGCAATTCCGCGGGCGACGCTGCTTTGGTTGTGGAACGTTCCGTAATGAAGCCCGCGCTTCCCAACACGGCCACGATGCACGCCAGTGAGAGTATTCGAACAGTCGTCCAATTGCGAATACATTCGAACATTTCGTTTTCCTTCGGACGGCAGTTGCCGAACACATCACACAAATTCCAATTCAATTTTATCGGAATCACGAGAGAACGCCAGCAGTACGGATGCGTGGCGTGTGCAGGGAATTCAGAGGAATACAACGTGGTCCCGCAGGCTCTCAACGTCGGCTGTTCGCCACAAGTGTGTCAAAGAGAGAAGTTTTGGCCAATCGTATTCTTTCGAGGGTGACAATAGGCAATTCCCACGTGCTCGTCGCCTTGGGCGGCGAGTCTCAAAAGATCATCATCGTGAGCCACCAACACGCGAGCATTTTCGAAGGCGAATGCAAGTTGTGCGTCATCGTTGGCACCGATGAGTTTCACGTCCTTTGTCGTGGTGACATCAATCCCCCGAAGGCGAAGACCGTTGGCGATCGCTCCATGAACGTTCTCATCCAGATGAAACCGAATCGTCATCAGCTGTCACCTTGTGGCTCTTCTTGGATTCTTCGAGCTGATGTTTCAGATTTTCGGCGAATGCCTCCGAATCTTGAATTTGCCGATCGATTGCAGCCTGGTTCGAGTAATAGTATGCGAGTGCGGAATGAACATCCGCGAGTGACAATTGAGGGTAGTCCGCCACGATTTCATTGGGTGATTGTCCCTGTTCCGTCCAAATCACAATGTCAGACACGGTAATTCTCGTATGAGCGACGCGAGGCTTGCCTCCGCGCACGCCCACAGTGATTTGAATTCGTTCTGTTGCCATGTCAGCCATCGGTGCATCGCCCTTTTCGAAGCGCACGCAAAGCGTGATTGTTCTGAACGGTTAATCGGACTTTCGGCGCCGATCGGCGCTCAGAATAAACAACCATTGGTTGCACTATTGCACTGCCACTTTGAAACGTCCGGTTCGAGCTGCCAATTCGCGTTCTTTTCCCGGTCCGGGACGGACAAAAAACCACGCCATAACCAATCAATCGATCATAACTTGGGAGTCAATCAAAAGACATACTCGAATCGACCACAGTGCCGTCACACTCGATTCAAAATCAAGGATGCACGAAAAGAGGCTCTACGTTTCCGCAATGAGATTCAGCAGATATTCACCATAGCTGCTCTTGGCCATCGGTTTTGCCAGTTGACTTAATTGTTCGTCGTCGATGTAACCCATGCGCCAGGCGATTTCTTCCGGACAGGCGACTTTCAATCCCTGTCGGCTTTCGATGACGTTGACGAACGTGCTGGCTTCGATCATCGACTCGTGAGTGCCAGTGTCCAGCCAGGCGGTGCCCCGGCCAAGCGTTTCGACATGCAATTTCCCGCGTTGCAGATATTCACGATTGACGTCGGTGATTTCCAATTCACCGCGTGCAGACGGTTTCATGTTTTTGGCAATATCGACAACGTCCGTATCGTAAAAGTACAATCCCGTGACGGCATAATGTGAACGTGGCTGCTTTGGTTTTTCTTCGATGTCGGTCGCCTTGCCGTCCGCGTCGAGAACGACAACGCCGTAACGCTCGGGATCGCTGACGTGGTAAGCAAAAACGGTGGCTCCATCAGTTTGCCGAGCGGCATTGTTAAGGCTGACCACCAAATCGTGACCGTAGAAAATGTTGTCACCCAAAATCAGGCACGACAAATCGTCGCCGACAAATTCTTCGCCGATGAGAAACGCCTGAGCCAATCCGCCGGGATCGGGTTGCACGGCATAATTCAGATTGATTCCAAACTGTGAACCGTCCTCAAACAGCTTCTCGAACAGCGGCAAATCGTGCGGAGTGCTGATGATCAAAATGTCCTGCATACCGGCCAACATCAATGTGGTCAGCGGATAATAGATCATCGGCTTGTCATAAATCGGAAGAATCTGCTTGCTGACCACGCGCGTCGCCGGATACAAACGAGTCCCCGAGCCACCGGCGAGAATGATGCCTTTGCGATTGGGAATGTCAGATGTCGTCACGGATAGATCCTTAGTATCGAGTTAGCAATATCGCAATATCGAGTCAGCGGCGCCGCAAACCATCAATCGCCGTCTTGCCATGCCTCACGAAGTTTTCGCAGCCAGTTCCCATGCGTGATCGCGGCGACTTCTTCACCGGCATAGCCGCGCTGCGACAGCATCTCCGCCAGTCTCGCCAAATCGGCGATCGTGTCCAAGTCACCGGGTGATTGCTCGGTACCATAACCGCCATCCAAGTCGCTGCCAATCGCGGCATGCCGCGCGTTGCCGGCCAATTGGCAAACGTGATCGATGTGATCGGCGATGCGTTCCATCGGGCAGATGTCCGGCGAACTGACCTTCTTTTTCCATTTCGGAACAAGCATCCAAGCATCACACGCCGTGCCCAAGACGGCGTCGCGTTCAATCAACGAGCGGATCATCCGGTCGGTCAACTGTCGTTCGCCGGGAACCAAAGCGCGGCAGTTGACATGACTGCCCAGAACGTGGCCGCCAAAGTTGTCAAGCACATCAAAAAAGCTGGCATCGTTCAAGTGGCTGATGTCGAGAATGAATCGCAGTCGTTCCATTTCCGCCAACAACTCTCTTCCCGGCTGAGTCAAACGTCCGGGCCCGTACGTTCCGCCGGCATATTGCGAACCGGCC
>CAUZVF010000934.1:0-3268 GCA_963582955.1 Planctomycetota bacterium | reverse complement strand
AACCGTGTCCGCGACCTGGAATCGCGGCCTTCCAGACGACGTTTTTGGAGGCACTCCATTCAAGCGGCGGATTCTGACCGGCCGCGGCAATTCCGTTACGATACGGACCTCGCCACCACGGCCAGTCGGATGACGTGAAACTGATCTTGGCGGCAACGGCCGATTCCGAGCGGTCGTCCGCGACAGTGAAACCATTTGATTGAATGAGGAAACAGATCAGGACGGCAGCGCAAAGATGTCGAAGCATGGGCGGGATGATTCCTTGAAGAACTATTTGGAAGCGGGCCGACAAAATCATTTTCTTGCCGCCCATATTCTGGCCTCGTTCCGTGAGGTTAGCAATTCAGGCAAGAACATTGGGTGGCAAGAATAGAGGCGCCGATGCCCAGCAATGAAAGTTAGTGAGCGATAGCCCCCTGGCACTCACATTACCGACCGCACGGTTTCGTCAAGTTGAACGACAAGTCAGACAGTCATCTGTTTTGGCCAGGAACCTAACGGTTCCCGCGAGCCAAGCGCGATGACGCTCAAGCTATCAGGCTAGCGGGAACCGTTAGGTTCCTGGCCCCGACGAACGGATTTCCAACTTTCGCATGTCAAGTGAGTGCCATTCAGCGCGAGTCGACGCATTCGACTCGTTTGCGAACAAGGAAAGCCGCGGCGTTAGGCCGCAAGTTTCACCGCTTCGTGCCGTAGCCGGGCGATGATAATCAGCGTGTTGCCGCCCATCAGAATTTCGTTCGAGTTTGCTTCTTGCAGCCAATACTTTTCTTGGCCCTTGCGCCCCAGCAGTTTCGAGAACATCTGAATCAACAGCGCCAGCGGTTTCAGCAACTGCTGTTTTCTTTTGGTCGCATCTTTTGCGACTCGTTCGATCTGAAACCCCGAGTACTCCATGAAGCACCTCAGTTGGGTGTACGTGATCGGCGTCAAATGCAGCAACGCCAACTCACCCACCGGCCAATCTTTGACTCGCTCGTACGGCACGGCCTTCTCGCCCGACCCGTAGAGCAAGAATTGCAGCCGCTTTTCGAGGTTCGTGTAATTCGGGATCGAGATCACTAGCCGTCCGCCCGGTTTCAGAATTCTTGCGAACTCGCGGATCGCGAAGAATGGATTCTCGGCATGTTCCGGACCTTCGACGAAAGTGGCAAAGTCAAAACGGTCGTCGTCGAACGGAAACTTCCGGCGCAGGTCGCCGGGCACGACGTCGATTTCGTCGGGCTCGAATGCATCCGGACAAATATCGCACGCGGTGACGTCGAATCCTTCCTTGTGTAATCGGTAAGACAACGCGCCGCTGCCGGCCGGGAAATCCAAGAGCGATCCCTTGGGAAGTTCATCCAGCAATTCCGAGATCCGTGGATGGATGGCGTTCCGCGAATACTGCTTGAATTGCCGGTCATAAACTTGAACGGTGCGATCTTTAACCATGCGAGGCTCCGTGGAAACTAGGGACGTGTTCGATGCGATACGTCAAAGCCGCCTGCCCAAGTACGGACCGTCGGCACGGTACATGGCTTGCATCGGCGTAATTTTCGTGCCGGCCGATGAGATTCTTTCGACGTCCGGGTGATACGTCAGCCGAAACAAAGTGAGACGGTCTTCTGCTGATTCCTCGTTCGCTGTCTGTTGGCTTTGCAGGATTGGCTCAAGCTGTCCGAACTCGCTCAGTGATTCGTGAAACCTCATCCGCGTGATCAAGTAGACTTGTCCGTCCTTCACATCCGCGTCACGCACAAAACTCAAGTTGTGCATCGGCACGGCGCGGTCATCAAGATAGAACAGATACAGAAATCCTTGCAATCCGCCCGTTTGCATGTCGACAAGAACGACACTGTCCCTTTCAATCATTTCCTTGGCGGACTGAATAAACGCCGCATCATGTCTATGTTTGTCAACATACTGGCCCGCATACCAATGACCAAAACACAGGCAAACTCCGACGAAACAGAACAGTGTCTTGGCAGCGAATTGTGGCGCACGATGCAGTAAGGCATGATTCAAGCTGACCGCCAAGAACACACTACAAAGCATCAGCGCGTAAGGAAGTAAATCGGGACCGGGCAATTTGTCGCGGAAAATCCAAAGGGCGATCGTCCCAGGCAACGCCACCGTCATCACGCTAAACGCCGGCGTTCGAGTCAATCGAGGTGCGGACAGCCAAAGCTTTCGTGCGGATACCAATCCAAACGACGCCAGTACCGACCACGGCACGATCGCGTGCAACAGATAGTGATGATGCTTGCCATGCGGAATCGAAAATACGATCGGAATCAGCAAGGCCCATACCCACAAGAATCGTTCAGCAGAATAGCGTTGCTTCAATGCGGCTTTGCGTGTTGCCAAGAATCCGAACGGAATGACCAACGTCCACGGAGCAAGAATCCACAATAGATTTACGGGGTAGTACCAAATCGATTGCTCGACATAGTGGCCGCCCAATCGTCCGCCCAGGTCAAATTTCCAAAGTTCCAGCACGTTGGGATATCGAATGTAGACGACAACCGGCCAAAGCGACGCAACCACGAGAAATGCCAACCACCCCCAGCTCCAGAGGTAACGTCGGATGCGGCCGAAATCGGCATTCCACAACAGGAACCCGGCAATGGGGATGACGGCCATCGCGGTACCGAAAATCAGTCCTTTGACGAGATTCGTCATCCCGAGGACCGCAAAAAACAACAGTGTCAGCCGCGTACGGCGTCCGAAGAATCGGAACGCACCGGCAGTGTTCCTTTCATTAATCTGTTCGCCCGACGCGCTGAATTCGATCCGCACAAACAACGCGATGGCAGCCGTCACGATTGCGCAGAGATAAATTTCATCTTCGGCCAGCCAAGCGTATCGCGTGAATTCGGCGGTCGTCGCCATGATGAACCCACTAAGCAAACCGGTCGTCCGGCCAAACCACAACGATGCCATCCATCCGACCATCAACACAACGGACGTCGCCATCAGCACGCCGGGAAGCCGCACGATCCACACTTCATCGCATCGTCCAAACACCGATGCAACGGCCACCGTGATCCACTGCGGCAGCGGCGGACTTTCGAGCCATGGCGCGCCGCCCCGCTTTGGTACGGCGAGTTCTCCATCGTTCAGCATCTCGCGGGCGCTTTGCGGCAACACCGCCTCATGCATCGACAGCGGCCGACCACCCACCAGTGAGAACCCAAACAGGAAAAGACAGAAAATAGATAGCAAGATGTAGTCACGTCTTCTCAGCCGGGCCTCAACGATGTCGTTGGACATCAAGCATTCCTCA
>CAUZVF010000933.1:0-3269 GCA_963582955.1 Planctomycetota bacterium | reverse complement strand
GAGCGAACTCAGAGTTCTTTTTTCAATTCCGCAACGCAATCGGGACAAAACCACTTGCCGTTTAGTCGCGCCCAGCCATTCGCCTTGACGACTACGATCATTCGACTTTCAAGGTGTTCTGGTTGCGTGTCGCATGCTTCGCAACGAGAACACCAAACAGTGTGTTCTCGCGAGTTTCCTTGATCTGACGGCATCACCCGCCTCCTAAACATGTCCTGAAGAGCAGATCATCCCAAGTAATTAGCAGGAACGCTCTTTGCCAGTCGCCTGTTTGTCGGTCAGTCTCTTTCCGATTGGCCATTGCTGCCACCGGCGCATTGATCGGTGCATTTTGCGATCGTTGGACTCGCCCGCATTACAACCCCGACCTGCCGTCAAAAGGCTAAGTCAACCAAAGATGTCTCAACCCGATCCAGAAATCGCTCGCGCCGCGATATTTGAAATCATCGAGAATCAGATCCGCGATGACACGCCACCCGAAACAAAGCAAACCTACGATCGCTTGGTCGCTGATGGTCACCCCCACGAAGAAACGATGAAAAAAAGATTGGCTGTGTTGTGCGAAACCGGGGACTGGATAGGTGAATGCCATCCACAAGCCGGCAATCATGAAGATTGCACCAGTCTAAATCGTCAGTCGTGCCATGCTTTGTCCTCGCACAAAAAACAACCCGCCCAAGCCGAAACCAAGGCGGGCGTGTGTTCACAACTCCCTACGGCACCGTTGGGTCGGTTGCAGACGGAGTAACTGACCAAAAACCGAGGCGACCGACACAGGGCCAGCGGACGCCGACGACGGGACGAGTGCCTGCCCATTGCCGTGCGGCGGTTAATGAAAAAGTCGGTCAGGTTCCATCGTGGCAAAGTTGCGGCGGGAGTTCAAACGCGGGCGGGGTGTGGTAGGATTCCTGTTAACCCGTCATTGCGACACAGTGTCGTAGTAAACCCCGTTGGGCGATCAGACAGGACAGCTTAGCGACCGATCGACTGCGTGAGGACTTCCCAAATGTACGTGTAGAAATTCCCTCCGAGCTGATTGAACACTGTCACGGGTCCCTGACGGTTGATGAACGGTGCGAGATTGTATGCCATCTGCGTGCCAACAAACATGTACAACAGCATCCACACCTTCAGAAGTGTCTCTGCGAATGGCGTGTCGTTCTCTGTGCCCGCGGCCGTACGAATTTGCTTGAAAGTCTTATGCACGGACGCCAATCCAGCGGCTCCGCAGAACCCGAAAACGAGCACGTGCATCAGCAATAGGAATGGATACTCCGACCGGCTAAGCAAAAAGAACAGCGATATCGGAGCGAATGCCCCCAGCAGGATCGACGTCTGGCAAACTCCTGTCATCAGCACCACAGCCGATTGACTCAAACGTACGCGCGAGCCGAACAACAACCGCACGAAATGGAGAGCCGGCAAGCAGATCAGCAGTGTCAACAGGAACAGCGTTGGTGTTTTGACGGCCGACGCAGCCGCTTGCAGTCCCGAGTGGAAAAACCCCATCGTCGCCCCGTAAAGTGAGGCCGACGCTGTCGCGATGAACGCCAGCCGCACCAATTTCCGCGGCAGCGCGACGAACTCAATGACGTCGTCGCACAACTCCTTTCGGTGAGTGAAGACCGATTCCACCGTGATGTCCATGCTCTTCCTTTCGCCTGGGGGCAACCGTTGGCCAATTTACTTTGTATTACAAAGTTAGCATGGGTACTGTTGGATGTTTTTTCACATTCAACGAGAAAACTGCCAAATGTCCCGGAAGAGGGCCACGAACCGTCGTTTTAGTCCTCGGGCGTTGATGCGCTGACGCGGCAAGTGGCCAGGATGATGGCCGCCCAACTGAGGGCTTTCTGCAAAGTCGCTTCGCGATCGCCTAGAACTGGTTTTGAAGTCTTCCGCCGCAGATACGTATAATCTGAGCGAGCCTGAACCTGTCGTCTGAGTTCGGCGACAGAAAACCTACCCGTTGGGCGGTCATAGCATGGATGCACCGACTCGTCGCTTTTTTCTGGTAATTGCACTCTGCCTTGCCATCGCCGTCGGTCTCGCTATTCAAGTCTCGCGCAGGGTGATGAACACAGGAAGTCGGCACGCCAGCATCGATTCTTTTCCGCCTGCTGACCTTACTTTCTGTCGCGTGCATGGTGACCAGCTCGTGGAACCAGACCAGCCATTCGTCCCAGCTTCGAAAGGGGGCTACTGTCCCACCTGCTGCTGTATCTACCAGGACTATCGGCTCAGCCATCCAATACTTCCCAGACCCCGCCCATCTGGTGAAACGCACCCGTAATCTGTCGTCCGGACTTGTGATCGATCGTCGCAGTGCCGCGTCTACAGCAGAGCCCGAAGATCACCAATCGGGCCGCCCAACAACGCACAGCCGCAGAGTTCGGCATCCATGCCGAATCGCCTTTTCGTGAATTCACGCGGCAGACTTTGGTACAATCGAATCCATGCACGGCTGGTCTGGTGCCTGAGAGCGCGGTGAAGAAGCCTAAGCCGTCGAGCAGTAAGAAGCGGTGAGCATCAGCGGGCCGAGCGCTGGCGTGGCAGTGAGCGTAGCCGGGGCGGTGGCTTCGGCGTACAAAGTTCCCGGCCAGTGAGTGCAGCGTCACCAGCCACCACAACCGAGTCCAAGTCGGAGGGGGGGCGGGGTCCCATTTGGGCTGTGGACTATCTCTACCAACACCCCTCAGTTTTTGTGGTATTTTGAAAGCGCATGTGTTTGTATAGTGTCCTCGTCTACCACGGCGTATCGGTGTCTCGTTGGTCGGCATCTCGCCGTTCAGATTCGTAAAAATGTGTGACGAAGGTGCCTTCCTCGACAGTTGAAGCCGAAAGACGAAAAGGACCAATACGAGGATCGAATTGCTCGGCTTGAGCAACAATTGGGGCAGGTCTTGTGATTTATACAAAGTTCAACCTCTGCAATGAATGATGCTCGTGATCAACTTAGTAATTCAGCAGCAAACCAGTTGAAGGCTTAATTATTCCTTGAAGATGTTTGGGAAGAGTCAGATGGCAGCTACGGGTTTAGAGATGATGTTGAGGATCCCAGGATGCCGGTTAGTAACCCGCAGCTCACTTTCGGCAACGATTGATTTGAAGCCAATTTGCAGAATCCTTGATGTCATGAATCAATGCGATTCTCCGAAGCGAACGGTGAGTAGACGATTTGTCTTCACGCCGGTGATTTTTTGGCGACTTTTGTTGGGCCAGAAGATTTCTAGATCGACGGGCTCTTTGTGTTGGCCGAGGCCAAAATG
>CAUZVF010000932.1:0-3269 GCA_963582955.1 Planctomycetota bacterium | reverse complement strand
GCCAGTCGTAAAAATCCCGGGTTCGTGTCAGACCGATCGCCCGGCGAAAGATGCCGTCTTCGGTAACGCCGCTGCCGATCAGCTCGAACTGTTCCTGGGGCACGCCGTTGATGCGACAGTAGGAGTAGTAGCACCCGGATCGTTCGTCGTAGCGGGCGGAGAGCCCTCCATCCATAGGATAGTTGGCCAGAATCCGGTCGGACCGTTTCCAGTGAATGCGGTCGGGGGAGGTCCAACCGACTACCCGGCCCTTGAGAACCAGTCGGGGCCCTTCGTAGGCTGGTCCCAGATACTCCTGGTCGGCCCACCATTTCTTGATGTACTCCTCATCGAACTCCTCGCCCTGGTTGGCAACCTGGCCGGTCTCGGAATTGATCCACGCCCCCTCGCAGCCCATACCCTTGAAGCGCTCTTCCGGTGGCGCGGTCGGATCTTCGAATACCGCCTTGAGCATGTCGCCGCCGACATCCGTGACCAGGTTGTTTTCTTTCGAGCCATCCTTCTCGATGATCCCCAGAGCGGGACGGGTCCACCGGTAGCCGTCTTCACTCACCGCATAGGCGACGTGTCTTCCCTGGTAATAGAGCAGGTGGTAGCGGTCATCCGCTTGCCACACCTGCAGGGAATTTGTCATGTCGTCGATGTCGCCGTCGAACTCCAGCGGATCCGACTTGTCCGCTTCCTCCACTGCCAGGCGGACACCGATAGGGGCGTCATACAGTTCGAATGCGCCGGCGCGGTTGATGGAGCGATGGCCGGGGAAGACCTCCGTCAGATCGACCAATGGACGCCAGTTTCCCGTGCTCTGCCGGGGGCGGACCCAATCACCGGGGAAATAACCGCGCGCTTCGTCCCATGTATTGCTCATGACCATTCTCTCCTTTGCGGTGTCCCTGCCAACATCAACTCCGTGAGCCGTGCAAACTACCTGCCCTACGACAGGCGCCAGCGAACGACACCCATGTGATAGCGCTGGTGCGTCGGAATTCGCTGACAGTAGTAGGCGGTGACGATGGTGCCATCGGCCAGCTGCGTGCTGGAGGGATACCCCCCATCCGTGCCTTCGGGGCTGGTATTCGACTTGTAGACGTCGGTATTGAACAGTACCCGCGGAGCATCCCACGTGACCCCTTCGTCGCGGCTGATCATGGCGCATACGCCCAACATGCCCCGCAAACGGACACCACAAGTGAGCAGAATCGATCCATCCTGCAACTGGAGCAAATGGGCCGGCATATGCATCGCCGCCGTAACCGGACCGCGGCAGGTCCAGGTTTGTCCATCGTCAGCGGAGGCAAAGATCTCGGTGTGGCCCGTTTTCGTCGTGCGACTCGCGGCCAGCATCTTGCCGTCTGCGAGGACGAGCAGATCCGTTTCGTTGTAACGGTCCGCGCCGATGATGCGGGCGTCGCCCCAGGTGCGGCCGTCGTCGTCGCTGAAGTAGATCCAGGCGCTGTCGTCGGCTTCATCCTCCAGGTGGTCCTCCGGGCACGAATAGCAGGAAACGGCCAGCCGATTTCCGGGTAGCTTCACGACATCCCCGAACGGGACGGCATTGGACACATTCGGAGGAAAGTCGTCGAGGGCCCCTTCTATCGACCAGGTTTTGCCCGCATCCGTGGATCGAGAGATCGCCGCTTCATAGTTGCCCTGCTCTTCCAGGGTTCTGGGCCGGTCGAGGACTTCACCTGTTGCCGGTACAAACTTGCGACCGCTGACGAGGGCTACAAACGCGCCTTCGTGGGTCAAGCCCGCCGCCAGGTCCCCGCGGGTGCGGCCGGCTTCGTGATGAGCCGGAACGCTGAGGAAGGACCAGAGTTTGCCGCCGTCCGTGCTGATCCAGCACTCGGACGAGCCTTCCCACAGCTGGTGGCAGGGCTCGCCGAAGATGGCCGCCACGATGCTGCCGTCCGGCATCAGGGTCAGGTTCGGCCAGGCGCATTTGTTGTCGATGGCTACGTAGCGTTCGAGTATGTCCATCCTGTTCCCCTTTTACCGTTGCGGGTTGCGGGTGTGGATCACGCGGCAACCCAACTATCGAGCGGAGTCGATGCAGGCACGGCTGCCGGGCTGTCGGGCGAGCGGAAATGAATATACCCACATGGTCCGCGGCCGCGAGTGAAAACGAAACCGCCCGTCGACTCTTGTGCCGAACGGGACATTGCGACATTGTTGTTGTCGCTCGACATCAAGGAGAGCTGGCCTAGACCGTATGATCCCGTTCGGCAAAGCGGCCCGTACCCGTGAAGGACGTGATTTGACCATTGTCACCTAAGGCGCCTTGGTCAAACGGTCGCTGGATGTGCTGAGCAGGCTTCCAAGAATGGCATTGAGGCCAACGTGCTTGATCTGCGTACCATCAGCCCCTACGATTGGGAGGCGAAAGTGTTCGGCGTACAGGTAAGGTGATGGTGGTGTACGAAGATTGTTTAAGCTGGGGTTCCGGTGCGGAAATCGTCGCGCGAATTGCCGATGAACTCTTTGAATTCTTGGATGGTCCGGTGATGCGGGTGGCATCGGCGGACACATTTGTTGCATACCAGCCTGATCTGGAAGACGCAATCCTCCCGCAAACAGCGGATGTGTTTCGGGGGATCAAACAGCTCGCGAAAAATTGACCGTTACGCCCGAACGTTGCCGATGATGGCCTTCACGGTGTCGTGCTGGATCTTCATCAGGTTGGAGAGCAATTGCATGATGCGCTGTTGTTCCTGTGCTGCTTGTTGCAGCCTGAGATTGTCTTGTTCGGTGAGGGACTGAAAAAGTTGGAGGGAGTCCTCAAGTTCTGATTGGAGAGTTCCAAGGGTTGCCGCATCGTCGGCGTCGTTTGGGTTTAAGGTGTGACTTGTTACTTCGATGATCCCGGTGTCTTCGTTGAGGCGGGTCTTCTGAAAGGTATGACCATCGGGATACTGATCCGGATTCGTGAGCGCGTTTCGGTCCCCCGTCGGCACGAATCGGCGGGGAGTCTATGTTATCCCTCGTGTAACACCATTTCGGACTCCGCAATATTATGGATGCATGTCCGCTGTGAATTAGGTATCTTGTTGGGCACACTCAGGGGGCACCCAAGGGTCTGCACGGAAAAGGGGGACCACTAAGATGCTAAAATTCCGTCAAGAAATCGCTCATGGCCATCGGCCAAGACAGGGTTATCGATGCTCTGACGTCTTGCCGAGGCAATGTTAGCCTGGCGGCCAACAAACTGGGCGTCAATCGCCGCACGATCAGCCGGTGGCTCGCGAAAGAAGCGCATCTTCGAGAGATCG
>CAUZVF010000931.1:0-3271 GCA_963582955.1 Planctomycetota bacterium | reverse complement strand
GCCGAATCTCGCGAATTACCCAGCACGATGGCGGCGTTGCGAAGCATTCCGTTGCGTCGAGGCCGGCTGAGTGGCGTGCTGCGAAACCGCTGTTCGAATTCTTCGTCCGTCATTTTCAAGAGTGCGGCCGCATTTGCCGGTGCCAGATCGTCGATCGGCTGGAAGTTCGGCTCGACGCTCGCGGGTGCTTTTCGATTCCAAGGGCAAACGTCTTGGCAAATGTCGCAACCGAAGAGCCACTCGCCCATTCCTTGTCGCAGCGCTTCAGGAATCGGGACGTCGCGCAGTTCGATGGTCAGGTACGAAATGCACTTGTTCGCGTCCAAGACGTATGGTTCGGGAAACGCATCGGTCGGGCAGGCGTCCAGACATCGAGTACACGTGCCGCAATGCGCCGTTTCGTGAGGTTGGTCGTATTCCAATTTCAAATCGGTCAGCAACGCTGCCAGGAACAACCAACTCCCCATGCGTTTGTTGATCAGGACGGTGTTTTTGCCAAACCATCCGAGTCCCGCGAGCCGTGCGAAGTCGCGTTCGAGCAACGGAGCCGTGTCGACCACTCCGCGAGTCCGACAGCCCGGACATTCCGAATGCAGAAAGTCAGCCAACCGTTTCAACTTCTCGCGCAGGAAGTCGTGATAATCCAACTCGCCCCAGGCGTATTTCGCGACGAGCCCTTCCGTTGGTCCGACTTCAGGCGATCCTTCAGTTTTGTAGTTGGCGGCCAGCATGATGACGCTTTTCACGTCAAGAAGAACATTGCCGGGATGCTCGTAAGCAGCTTCGCGGCGCTGCATGTAGCTCATTTCGCCAGCGTATCCGCGCGCGAGCCACGCTTTCAGATCATTGAAGCCGCTGGGAGAAACCGCGGGAGCAATCCCGACAAGCTCGAAACCCAGCCGACGCGATTCGTCCTTGATCGCGAGTGAAAGCGATGAGACATCTCGTTGAACAACATGATGATCGTTGGACATTAGCGCCAAGTAGGTCCCGCGAGCCGAGCGGGACGCCGAATCAGGTTAACGATGGTTCGTTCGATGGAGTCGCTCGGCTCGCGACACCTACTTTTGCATCGATTGCCACTGTGCTTGGCCGACTTCCTTAACTCGGGAATCGTCCCACTTTTCCAACCGTGAGTAACGCGGGTGGCGTGACTCTTGATAGGGATCGTTGCGGGCGGCGTTGTAACAGCAAATGAAGGCCCACCGCGGATGTTGGCTCTTATTCTGATCCGATCGGTGCAGCAGATTACAATGAAAGAAGATTGCCGAACCTGGTTCCAGTTCGCAATGAATAAGTTCCAATCGTTGCAGGGCCGCGTCGACTCGCTCGGGATCGGTTCCGGTTTGGTCGCCAACCTGCCCGTGGTCGAGACGGCCCATTCGATGCGAACCCTTCAACACTTGCAGGCAACCGTTTTCCTTCGTCGCCCGGTCGACCGCGATCATGCAACTGGCCAGCAACGGAAACAGACAGCCATTGTTGTACCAATACCCATAATCCTGATGCCAAGCCCACGCACCGCCGACGCGCGGTTCTTTCAGGATCATTTTGTGGTGGTAGTGATAAACTTCACCGTCCAACAACTGTTCGACGCGATTGACCACACGCTCGCTTCGCACGATGGCTCCATAAATCGTATCGAACGGCAATTCGTTGCGCACCACAAGATCGATCGCGCCGCCTTCACCATCGGCACGCGTGGAGACATTGTCCTGCAACTCACAGTCGGTTTTTGCGATCGCGCGTAGCAAGTTGACTTCTTCGTGGTCGAGCAGATTCTCGACGACCAAGAAGCCGTCTTCTTGAAACGCGGCAAGCTGCTGATCGAGAAACGTCGTTTGCGACATGTTGCATTTCGGCTGGGAATAAGAGACATCGGCTGCCCTCGACTCTAACATTTGACAGAACGAGAATGTAGAGGTGGCAGTGACGGTCGTGATGGGTACGACGGCTTGCCGTTCAGGCAAGGCGTGTCGCGCAGCGACTGGAACCGTTTTTTCGTTGGCGGAAAGCCATTTCTGCTACGAGTGCTCACCGGCATGATTTGTTTTTGGCTCCGATCGTGGCAGAGTGATTTTCGGCGGCTGCGAAATATGGCGATTCTGAAGCTGGTCGCCTCTTTTTTGGCGTGGAAAAGAACTTCTCGCCGAACCTCGCTATCGTCTGCTCTGTCGTCGCGGCACGGCCATCTTGAAATGTCCGTTCAAACTGGTTCTTCTTCCGAGACGTTTCCAGGGCTAAGCACTGACACCGTTTAACGAAGCAAAACGCCGTAGCCGGATTCGCAAGAAATCGGGCACCCAAACCGCCTAGGATTCCTGAATTCTTGACAGTCCAGTCACATCAAACGCTATTCAACGGTATCGCGTCAAACACCAACACGACAAAATGCTCCCTGTCTTCTTTATTCGGCAACTGAAAGAGTGATGCGAAAATGGCGGACGAAACGGGCGGACGCGATCACATTCCGGGCAGCGTGGCGGAACTGTTGTCAGTGGCATTGCCGCTGATTGTCAGCTCGGGTTCGTTGTCGTTGATGTATGTCGTCGACCGCATCTTTTTGACGTGGCATTCCCAAGAGGCTCTGGCCGCGTCGTTGCCATCGGGGTTGATCTACTTCTCGATCATCAGTGTCGCCTTCGGCATGGGGCAATACACCAACACGTTCGTCGCCCAATATGACGGAGCGTCCCGCAACGACCGCGTGATGGCGTCTGTCTGGCAAGGTGTTTACCTTGCGGTGGGGGCGGGCGCGATCTTGCTGGCCATCATCCCACTTTCAGATTCTCTGTTCGCAATGATCGGCCACGAACTCGAGATCCAGCGGTTAGAGAGCCAGTATTTCGCCATTTTGTGCCTGGGAACCACTCCGGCGGTGCTGTCCGTCGTTCTCGGCAGCTTTTACAGCGGTCGCGGAAAAACGCTTGTCGTCATGTTTGTCAACGTATTCGGTTCGGCCATCAACATTGGACTCGATTATTGTCTGATCTTTGGCGTCGGCCCGTTTCCCGAATGGGGCATGCGCGGCGCGGCAACGGCAACCGTGATCGCCAATGTCGTGACGGCGGTGGCATTTGTTATTCTGTTGTCGAGGAAAGACGTTGCCACGAATTACGGAACGTGGACGTATTGGCGTTTCGACCGAGAATTGTTTTCGCGTTTCGTTCGCTTTGGATTTCCGAATGGGATCCAATTTCTGATCGACATCGCCGGGTTCACGGTATTCGTATTGCTGGTGGGACAACTTGGCAAGACAGAACTCGCGGCG
>CAUZVF010000930.1:0-3272 GCA_963582955.1 Planctomycetota bacterium | reverse complement strand
ATTGCGATGACTCACATCATGCTCCGCCGTCTGACCCGAACTTCAAAACCCCAGCACCCAAACGAACATCTCCTCGCCCATGCTGCGTGACTTACCAGATGCCCTCTTAGAGACAACTTCATGCTGTAGACAATCGGTCTAACCCGGATTATTCAGTGCGCCGTCTTTGCACGGCGCACTGAATAATCCGGGCGAGCGCATCAATGTGTGTTCCCTGGCATCTGCGTGCGTAAGATATTGGACGCAAAGTTTCCAACCATGCTTTTCTGGAATCAATTCCCATGGCAAATGCCAAGGATTTACCGTTTCTGAAGTTACATCCCGACGACAATATTGCGATTGCAAAGCGGCCCGTGCCGGCCGACGCGGCCTTCGATCTCGATGACGATACCTATTTCGTGACCGAGGAATCGATTGATTTAGGGCACAAGGTTGCCACTCGGTCGATCGCACAAGGATCGCCGATTCGAAAATTTGGACAAATGATTGGGTTTGCAACCGATGATATCGTTGCCGGAGAATGGGTTCACACGCACAATGTCGAACCGGGTGAACTGAGCCTGGACTACGCCTTTTGTGAGGATATTCCGCCCGATCCGAAACCGATCATTGGCAAGACCTTCATGGGTTACCGCCGTGCGGATGGCCGGGCCGCGACACGAAACTACATCGGAATTGTTAGCACGGTCAACTGTTCCGCGACGGCCTCGAAGTATGTCGCCCAGCAGTTTGATTCATCGATTCTGGCGGACTACCCAAATATCGATGGCATTGTGGCTTTGGTACACAAAGGAGGCTGCGCTTTCGGGTTCGATGGCGACGACCATCGTCAGCTCACCCGGACGTTGGCCGGATTCGCGCAACACCCGAACATTGGCGCCTACTTGATTCTGGGACTCGGCTGTGAAACGGGGCAGGGGTCGTTCCTGGTCGATAATCATGAACTCGTTCAGATTGACGTGCCGGGAACGAAGCCGGAGTCCGTGCCGCTATTGTTGAACATCCAAGACCTTGGCGGAGTGGCCAAAACGGTGAAACGGGCAACCGAAGTGCTCAAGCAGCTTCTGCCGGAAGCCAACCGCGTCGAACGCGAACCCATCCCCGTGTCGGAATTGATCCTCGGTACCGAATGCGGCGGCAGCGACGGAAACAGCGGTGTCACGGCGAACCCGGCCGTGGGAATTGCGAGCGATTTGCTGGTCGCTCATGGAGCGACGTCGATTCTCGGCGAAACGCCAGAAATCTATGGTGGTGAACATCTCTTGACACGCCGCGCGAAGACACGGGAAGTCGGCGAAGCACTGCTCGAACGGATCAGGTGGTGGGAAGAATACACGGCCAAGTTTGGAACAGTGATTAACAACAATCCGTCAGTCGGCAACAAAAAAGGGGGATTGACCACAATCTATGAGAAATCACTCGGAGCCATCGCCAAGGGCGGCAGCACGGCATTAAAGGCCGTCTACAAGTACGCGGAACGTGTCACCGAAAAAGGCTTCGTGATCATGGACACTCCCGGTTTCGATTCGGCGTCAATCACGGGCTTTGTTGCCGGTGGTGCCAACGTGGTCGTGTTCACGACGGGACGCGGCAGTTGCTACGGTTGCAAACCCGTACCCACGATCAAGATCGCTTCGAACACGCACATGTACGATCGGATGTCCGACGACATGGACATCAACGCCGGTCGGATCCTGGAAGGGGCGTCGGTTCAAGAAGTTGGGCAAGAAATCTTTGATATGATCATCGACGTAGCCAGCGGCAAACATACAAAAAGCGAAGCCCAGGGAATCGGCGAAGAAGAGTTTTGCCCTTGGACTTACGGTCCCGTTTTGTAGAAGAGACTTTGGACAACTAGTCTGCGGAATTCATCTTCCACGAGTTCCCCTGTTTCCCCAGATTTCGGATCAGTCGCACACTGAGCACTTCCGACGATCAATCACTACAACCGCCAGGAGCTGAAAATCCGATAAGTTCGGAATAACCGCTACAGTTTACCAAATTGGCGAACCGATATAAGCCGCAGGTCCCGCCTCCGGCGCTCAGCTTTCTGGAGCAACGGTAGGCACTTTTGGAAGATTGAGAAGATTGTCAAGGACGTTCTGATGCGGGGACATCCCTGGTTTACTCCCGTGCTGGTTCTACTGCTTGCTTTGTCGAGCAGTCGCGGCGCGATGTCTCAGGATTTCGGCGAGGCGAGTGGTTACTTGCCGCGAGCCCCAGCGCGCCAATTCGTGAATCCGGGTTACAACTACCAACGGACGCCGTTTGGTGTGAACCCGGCCAGCATGGGCACGCCAAATGGCGCGTACCCCGTGCCGATTTCGATGCAACAGCGCGGGGCTGCCTTGGGCGATGTGCCTGGGACGACGACGCTGCCGAATTCCGCGATGCCGTTTCCCGGTATTTCGCCGTTCATGCCGACATTTAATCAGCATACCAACGAAGGCGGCCTGTGGTTTAACCGCAAAAGGAACGGAAACAGAAAATACTTCATGCAGTTGGAATATCTGTTTACGCAATCGCGCAAGCCGAAAGGCACGGTCGGTAACGAATTTGCTCCTACCTATCTTCGAACTCTGGAAGCAACAACCAACACACCGATTTTCGATGTGCTTCAAGCGTTCGATGGTGTCGACGACCCAACAGTGTTCGAGCGGTTTGAAGGTCCGATTCCGGCAAATCGTTCGGTGCAATTCAATCAGCCCATGGGTGGCGGTGTGAATTACTTCGATCGGGTCGACGCCGCAGTGATCGGGCAAATCAAAGGCAATGGAGTTCGCTCGCGATTCGGTTTTGTGAATGACGACGGCGGCGGAATGGTTTTCACCGCGTGGTGGAATACCAAGTCCAAGGGCATTTATGACGCGAAGGGCCAAGTATCACCTCTCCGCGGCAACGAGACAGAATTGTTCAGGAATTTCCTGAATGAGACAGCGTTTCTCGGTTCAATTACCGCCGGACCAATCGCTAGAGAATTATCGCCGCTCCAAGACTCGGACCGACTTGTGGTTAACAATGCCCTTAATCTGCGCGGCATCCCACTCGATGACGGCACGCTTCAAATCTTCGATAATGGTCAGTCGGCGCTTGGCGGTGTCACATCGCCTTATGACCTGGAATTTCGCTTGACGTTCGAAACCGAAGCGGGTGGCGGAAGTTTGAACATGTTCTCGGCGCCGTTCGCCAAGTGGGGTCCCATCGAGTTTCGGCCGATTGGCGGGATTCGCTACCAGTATATTCGCGAGGACTTTGGTTTCTTCGGGCTTGAT
>CAUZVF010000929.1:0-3272 GCA_963582955.1 Planctomycetota bacterium | reverse complement strand
AAATGCGTACAGACCGACGCCAACGCATAAATCAAATCGCGGCCTTCGTATTGGTCGGTGTGAATGATCCAAATTCCACGCAACGCTTTCCATTTTGTCGAGACCGTACCAAACGGATAATCTCCGGCTGGGCCGATTTTGAATTGTGTCGGAGGTTCAACCAAGACGTTGGGAAACATGAAACGTGCCAGATACAGCGTCCAATCGACGGTAATCAACGCGAGCACGGTCCATGCCAGTGCGAATGGCGTCGCCACCAGCGCGACGATTGCCATCAACGCACCGCGTCGAGTTGTCCCCGATCCCGCCTTTTTGGGCGGCAGTGGCAGCTTGGGAGGCAACTTAGGTTTTGCGGCGGCCGCTCCAGCCTTTGTTTCGGCCTGGGCAGCGGGTTTCCCCTCGCGCATGCCTTTCAACATTTCCTGAACCGAAAGTCCCGAAGCCGCGCCGGTCGGTGCTTTCGGAGATGTTTTGGCTGCGGGCTCCTTCGCGGCGGGTTTTGCCGTGGCTGTTTTCGGTTTCGCTTCGGCAGCCCCAGACCCTTGAGACCTCGCCGCGGCTAAGATATCGGCCGTCGAACCAGGTTTTGCCGCTGGTTTCTTGGGAGCCGCGGCGGCAACTTCTGGTTCGTCATCAACTTCGTAATTGTCGTCTTTCTTCACCGCGTTTCCACCGCCTTGTGCCCGTGCGGCAGCCAGGATATCGGCTGTTGACGATGGTGTTGCGGCGGGAGCTTTTGGTTTGGCGGCTGGCGTTTCTTCGACCGCCGCCGCTTCCGTCTCGGGAGTTTCTTGGCTCGCGGGCGCGGAACCCCCCGCATCGGCCTTGCGGCATTGAGCCAGAATTTCCTCGGTGCTTAATTTGTCAGCCATGGCAATTTTCGGTCGATGAATTACCTAACGCGGCGTTGCCGCAACCAACTCGATTCATGAAAACTCGCGCGGTGCGTGAGCCTCACAAAATGAAAATCCACGAATTTATCGAGCTGACTCGGAACGGAACCGCAGGAATTGTGGCACGATCCACTCATAGTGACAACCAATAAATAACTCGGCGAGCCGGATTTCTCAGAAGCAAGAAACCTGAAAAATGGTGTTCTCAGCGATGGGAACCGATGAAGTGTTGTATTACGATTCCGTGATGCCAATCGACTAACGTGCTGAGTCCGGCGAACGAACTTGCGTATTCTCAGCAAGCGATTTCAAAATATCAACCGAGACGGCCATTCGACTTTTCCGCACGGGCCAATCTTTTCGAGCTGGCTGCACATCTGGACGAATCAACATCCAACGAGCCGCTTTTGACACAGCACTTGATAGACCAGTTTGAACGGTTGATCCGGCGTGATCCGGGACGCCGCGGTCTGATCAGCAGCGAGCCGCAATTCGGACGGCTGTGTGATGGCCATTTGAAGCTGGCCGCGATGCACTTGGCGGAACAAGGCTCGAGTGTCGCCATCGTCACTGGCTTTTTTATTCCCCGCGCGGACCCTCCGGCCGCCGAGACCGACGGTCCGCTGGGTGCCTTGATGCTCGCAAAGTTGCTGGAACAAGCCGGATTGACGACCTGCATCATCACCGACCGTCACTGCATTCACGCGATTCAGGTCGGAGCCGAATTCGTCGAGTACGCTCCCGAGCAGGTTATTGAATGCCAAGAACCGGCGTTTGAGTGGTGCCAGGATTTTGTTGAGTCCGACGTTGGCCGCGAGCTGACTCATCTGATCGCCATCGAACGGGCCGGTCCCAGTCATACGCTGGAATCGTTCATCGCGCAACCTCGCTATTCGGATCCGCCGCACGACGACTTCGAGACACAAGTTCCGCCGGACGCCCGCAACCGCTGCCACAACATGCGCGGAGCGATCATCGACCAACACACCATTGAATTGCATCACTTGTTCGAAATCGCGCGCATCGCTCGCCCGGAATTGCGAACGATCGGCATCGGCGACGGCGGCAACGAAATCGGCATGGGGACAATTGCCTGGGAAGACATCGCCCGCCGGCTTCCCGGTGAGTCGTCCGGCCGGATTGTGTGCCGCATCGCGACAGACTGGACAATCATCGCCGGCACCAGCAACTGGGGCGGTTATGCGCTGGCCGCCGGCGTATTGTCGGAACTCGGACGAACCGAGCTTCTGCGGGATTGGAATCAGACTCATCAACTCGAATTACTCAACCACATCGTCCGCGAAGGCCCGGCGGTCGACGGCATCACCGCACTCGCCGAAGCAACCGTCGACGCACTGCCGTTTGCCACATACATCCAACCGTGGGAATCGATGCGCCGGTTGATGGCTTTGGATGATCGCGATCCGTCATGACGATTTACGAGCGAATCAAACCAACGAACTCCCAGGCTTGTGGGGACGTGAGTCGCTTGGCCACAACGTCAAATCTTGCGGAAGTTCGGACTCCCGTTCCCCCGAAGCCAGGAAGCTAACGCTTCCCGCTAGCCAGTTTTGGCTATTCGATCATCGCGAGCGTTTGTCTGTTGCTAACTTGTTCGCCCTGTTTGACCAAGATTGCGGAAATTGTTCCCGATACGGGAGCCGTCGTTGTGACTTCCATTTTCATCGCTTCCAACACGACAATCGCGTCGCCTTCGTTGACGTGATCTCCGACAGCGACGGGCACTTTCAAGACAACTCCGGGCATCTGGGCCGTCACCGGCGTGCCGGCCGATTTCGCCGGCGCGGCAGGCGGTGGCGTGGCGGGAGACGACGTCGGCGATTCGACACGGTCTTCGATGCCGACTTGATAGACATGTCCGTTGACAGTGGCTCGATTTCCGTCAATCGCGATGGAATACTGTTTGCCGTCCACCGTCACGGTGAAACTGGATGGACCGCTGGGCTCGACGGTCGTTGGTGCTGAAACTTCTTTCTCGACCTTGCGGACTCTGATGGTTGCTTCGCCTTTCAGGTAGGCAATGCCTTTCGCCTTACAGGTCGAAGCAATAAAGATGTTCTCGTCCGTTACGGGCAAGTCCTCGGCTTGCAACAGCGCCCGAGCCGCCACGACGCCCTTTGTGGGGTCTTCATTGTTGATGTCCAGCGGCGAGCGGGTTGTTGGTTCCAGTTCTAACTGCTCGGTTGCGATCTTGACGATCTCTGGATCGGGCGGCACGGGTGTCTTACCGAAATAGCCGAGAACCATCTTGCCGTACGGCGGCGCGATCTTTTCCCACGGCCCGAACATCACGTTGTTCAAGGCTTGCTGAACGTAGAATTGCGAAACCGGAGTCACCGATGTGCCGAAACCGCCGCG
>CAUZVF010000928.1:0-3273 GCA_963582955.1 Planctomycetota bacterium | reverse complement strand
CGAATTCCTCTTGCGTCGTTTTGCAAGTTGTTATAAAACCCGCCGCCTTTGAATCAGGCTGACAGTTTGCTTCATCAATTTTCAGTGCCGGGGGGCGGTTTCGTGAAATCCGCGTTGGTTTATTTTGACCAAGCCGTTGCAAACCCCATGGGGAATGCCGAGCGGATCGTGGCCGTGACTAGCGAATCACAGCCAATCTTTTCACGCCTTGCTCTCAACCACGACTTCGGCTGCGTGATCGGCTGCGCCAGAAGAGCGATCATCAATCTCCGGCGGCAGCTCACGCAAGGATAAAGCAATGAGAGGTTCAATACGGTCGCGTCGATAAATTCAACAAAATGTCCAGAATTCTGACCTTTGTGATGTTAACCATTTTCGCGGTTCCTAAACCGTTCGACCAGCTTTCCGCAACGATCCAGCACAACGCCATCCTCAGTTGGAAGTCGTTGGCGCCTTCCTGTGAAATTATTCTGCTCGGCGATGAACAAGGCGTCGCGGAATTTGCCCGTGAGCATCGGCTGAGACACATCCCGAAGATTGAATGCAACTCGTTCGGCACACCGCTGATCTCTTCGGTCTTCGATTTGGCGAAAACATCCGCGAGTTTCAATCGGTTGGCGTATGTGAATGCCGACATCATTTTGCCGGACAATTTTGCGGCCGCGGTCGACGCTATTTCGTTTAGAAACTATTTGTTGATTGGACGGCGTACCTGTGTCACCATCGATCAACCGATCGAATTCGAGAATGACCAGTGGTACAAATACCTCATGCATTGGGCCACCGAGACGGGGCATCTTGACTCGGCATGGGGCATGGACTATTTCGTTTTTCCCCGTGAAATGTGGGACGAAATTCCGCCGTTCGCGATCGGTCGGTTCGGCTGGGACAACTGGCTGGTCTACAACACATTGTGCCGGCGAATCCCAGTCGTTGACCTGACACGGGCCGTTACGGTGTTGCACCAAGATCACGATTACAAAACGACGGCGGGATTTGATCCGCGAAATTGGAAGTCCGACGAAATCAGCAATAACCTGAAACTTGCCGGCAAAGGCGTCGACTACGGAGTGCGTCAATCAGGTTGGCGGCTTGAGCGGCAAACATCCGCCGCGCACGAGCGTGAATCGTACCGAATCGTTGCGAATCCTGAACGTCATCTGGCAAGTATCGAAGCGTACGTGAGACGGTGCCGCCGTCAAATTGGCTCCATCCGCCGGTCCGTTTTTGGAAGATTTAGGAGAGCGGCCTAGACGCACGTCTATGAGTGTTGTTGAAGAGCTGTCGTAATGGCAACGTCAAATAGGACGAAATGCAAGACGAAATTGATTTCGCAAACTTGGGAATCCATTCATGAAGATTTCGATCGTTGGTCTGGGAAAACTTGGTTCGCCCATGGCGGCCTGTTTCGCGGCGAAGGGCCATCAGGTGATTGGTGTTGATCTGAACCAGGAATTCGTCGACAAGATCAATCAATGCAAAGCTCCCGTCTTCGAACCCCGTCTGCAAGAAATGCTCGATCAAACGGAAGGACGGCTCTCGGCCACCACTGACTTAAAACAGGCCGTTGAACAGACAGAAATCACGTTCTTGATTGTGCCGACTCCCAGTTTGCCGGACGGCAGTTTTTCCATGGAATATGTCATGTCGGCCGCTCAGCCGATTGCCGAGGTACTCAAGGAAAAAGACGAATTCCACGTCGTCGTTCTCACAAGCACCGTCATGCCGGGAGCAACCTGTGCGGAACTCATCCCTCAGCTTGAGAAACTTTCTGGCAAGAAATGTCCGCAAGACTTCGGAGTCTGCTATAGCCCGGAATTCATCGCGCTGGGCAACGTCGTCACCGATTATCTGAATCCCGACTTTGTACTGGTTGGCGAGAACGACACGCGAGCAGGCGACAAATTGCAAACGGTTTACGACACAGTCTGCGAAAACTCGCCCCGTGTCGCGAGGATGGGATTTGCGAATGCCGAGCTAACCAAGATCGCTCTCAACACATTCGTAACGACCAAAATCTCTTATGCCAACATGCTGGCCGAAATTTGTGAGCGGCTTCCCGATGGCAACGTCGACGACGTTACATCGGCGCTCGGTTTGGATAAACGAATTGGTAAGAAATACCTCAAGGGATCCGTCGGATACGGCGGCCCGTGTTTTCCAAGAGACAACCGTGCCATTATCAACTTGACCGAACAACTGGGCGTTAACGGCCCATTGCCGGTCGCGACCGATACGATCAACAACCACCAGGTTCCTCGGTTGAAGCAAATCGTCCAATCGTGCCTACCGCCGGGCGGCTGCGTGGGAATCCTGGGAACGGCTTACAAGCCACACACCAATTTCGTCGAAAAGGCGCAGGGGCTCGAATTGGCTCAGGCACTGATCGAGGACGGAATTTCCGTTGTGGTCTACGACCCCGAAGCACTCGAAAACACCGAAAAAGTCTTGCAGGACGGTGCGTCCTACGCCGAATCTGTTTCGGACTGTGCCAAGCAATCGGACGTCCTCGTGATTTCGTCGCCTTGCGCCGAATTCCAACAAATCGCACCGACCGACATTGCCCGCAATACGGGCCGTGCGACGTTGATCGATTGCTGGCGAATTTTGGATGCCGCACAGTTTGACGCAATCTGCAATTACATCGGGATTGGAACAAGTGCCGTTCAGGCCATTACAGTCTCATCGCACTTCAGCATGAAAAAGGCAGCATAGCGATCGATCGCAAAAATGGATTCTTGAGTTAATTTTAGAATCTGTCACAAAACCAATCAATCTCAGGGAGGAGAATTGAAATGTCAGATCAAGTACGAGTCCTAGTCACGGGCGCTGGTGGATTCATCGGACATTACTTAGTCAGCTTTCTCAAAGAGAAGGGCTACTGGGTGCGCGGTGTTGACATTAAGCAGCCGGAGTTTTGTGAGACCGACGCCGATGAATTTGAAGTGTTGGACTTACGGCGCTGGGATAACTGCCTTCAAGCAACACGCGGGATCGACGAGGTGTACGGATTAGCAGCCGATATGGGTGGTATGGGATTCATCTCATGCAACCACTCGCAGATTCTCCACAACAATGCACTAATCAACATTCACACATTAGAAGGCGCGCGTGTTAATGGTGTCAGCCGATACCTCTACACGTCATCGGCTTGTATCTATCCCGAGTATCTACAAACCGATGCCGACGTGACGCCGTTGAAGGAATCAGACGCCTTTCCGGCTCAACCGCAGGACGCATACGGTTGGGAAAAACTAATCACAGAGAAATTCT
>CAUZVF010000927.1:0-3276 GCA_963582955.1 Planctomycetota bacterium | reverse complement strand
CAGCAGGCAACCCAATGCGTACAGGTCCGTTTGTCCTGAAACACCGGTCTCGCCCCGAATCTGTTCGGGAGCCATGTACAGATACGATCCGACGGTCAGTCCGGTTGCCGTTATGTCGGCCTCGCCCGTATCGAGCGCGATGCCAAAATCACCCAGTTTCAAGCTACCGTCACGCGATACGAACAGGTTCGCCGGTTTCAAGTCACGATGTACAATGCCGTGATTGTGAGCGTGTTGCAGTGCCGAGCAAATCTGCCAGCCACATTCGATCGTTTCCTCCCACGACAGCGAACCGTTGCGGATCAAGACATCCTTTAGCGTTGCGCCATCGACGAGTTCCATGGCATAAAACAACTGGCCGCCGTGATGCCCGCCTCCGTAGTACTTGACGATGTTGGGGTGGTCCAGCTTTTCGAGAATGACCATTTCGCGGGTGAAGCGGGCGTGAATGGTCTCGTCCTGTGAGACGGCCAGCATCAGGATCTTTAAGGCGACTTTGTGACCGGTACGCGTGTCGAGAGCCCGGTAGACCGTGCCAACGGTACCGACACCCAGCGTCTGTTCAATTTGGAATTCGGTCAGATAACGAATAATCATTCGGTCTTCCCGGATTGCTGAGGAACGCGAACTGTCGATGCAACGAAAACAGGGAACCGAGCAGCATGCACTCGGTCCCCTGTTGAAATGACATCTGTCGATCGTCCTGATCGCTAAGCCATGTAGGCCTGCATTCCGTGCTCGGAGATGTCCAATCCTTGAGCTTCCTCTTCCGGCGAAACACGAAGAACACCAGCGGCCTTCAGTGCCGAAAACACGATCAGCATTGTCACGAACGACCAGCCACAAATCGAAAGAGTTCCGATTGCTTGTGTACCAAAGCTTGTGGCTCCGCCGTCCAAGTGAGTGTTCGGCAAGAGGCCGATGGCCATGCATCCCCAAACGCCGCACAAACCATGCACGGGCCAGGCTCCGACCGGATCGTCAATTTTCAGTTTGTCCAGCAACACGACACCCGCAACAACCAGGACACCGGCAACGGCACCGACAACGATCGACCACTCGTTGGTGAAACAATCACAGCAGGCCGTGATGCCGACCAATCCGCCGAGGGCACCGTTGAGTCCCATCGAGAGATCGGGTTTTTTGAACATCACCCAGCTCAGAAATGTCGCGGCCACGACGCCGGCACATGCGGCAAGTGTGGTGTTGACGGCAATTAGGACCGTCGCATCAATGTCGCTAACCGACTGGAAGGCGAGCTGGCTGCCGGGGTTGAATCCGTACCAGCCAACCCACAGGATGAAAACACCCAGCGTGGCGAATGCCATGCTGTGCCCCGGCATCGCCAGAGACTTGCCGTCGGAACTGAAGCGGCCAATCCGCGGCCCCAGAACCAACGCTCCCGCCAAACCCGCGAATCCACCAACACCGTGTACGACGGCGGAACCCGCGAAGTCCTGGAATCCCTGCACGTTCAGCCATCCACCGCCCCATTTCCAATAACCGCTAATCGGATAGATGATTCCCGTCAGAATAGCGCTATAGATGAGATACGATCCAAACTTCATGCGACCGGCAACCGCACCCGAGACAATCGTCGCCGCGGTCGCGGCAAAGACGGCTTGGAACAACCAGTCAACTTGTGGGCTGAAGGTTCGGGCTTCTCCCCTTATGAAGGTTTGACCTTCGCCCGACTCATAGATCCCAGTGCCGCCAAATGCGAAATAAGGACTAGCCTCGGCGACTTCTGCCGACGTCATATAATTGGTCGGATACATGATTCCAAAGCCGATGATGAAAAACAGCAGTCCGCCAACCGAAAGGTCCATGACATTCTTGAACAGAATGTTGACGGTGTTCTTTGATGCGTTGAATCCAGACTCGACCATCGCGAAACCGGCCTGCATGAACAGAACCAGCACGGCGGTCAGAAACAGAGCGAGATTGTCCAGGGCGTAGCCGACTTCATCCACTTTCGGCATTGCCGCTGCCTCGGCGGACGCTTCTTGCGTTGCCGGTGTTTCGGCGTTTTCCGAGGGGTCACCGTTTGTCGGAGCGGTTGCATCCTCGAATGCAGAGACGCTGGGGACGGCAATTCCCAACATCAACACAAACAACAGTAACGTGAGCGCTGTTTTCATCGTACTTCCTTCCATTCTGTTTCTAAAATCTGTTTCCACAAATTGGTTTGTGATAAATTGCTCTGTGCTCGAGGCTTATGTATGGTTCGCGACCGCAGGGGGGAGGATGCTGTCGTGAGATGGGACGTTGTACAGAGAGGGCCGCGTCCTGCCGCCAATGTTTCAGATAGCCGCTAAACCACGAAACATTCCAGCCATCAATGGCCGGTCATCGTCCCAGCGCGGTCGGATATGCAATCACCGTGCCCTTAATGGCAGCGCCAATCGATGACTGACTCTATCCCGTGCACGGACAATGATTTGGGATTATTGGAATTCGATGAATTCGCACAGATCGCGTCGTGCCGAAGTTGTCCGTGCCATTGAACAAGGCATCGCCTGCTCTGCTTTTGCGCACGTATGGCGTGTTTGTTCTGGACGCTTCTTCGGACGCTCGGCACCTATCGGCGTTTTGTGTGCTCAAAACAACCAACCATCGGTTGCGCATAAAAAAACCACTCGCCGGCAAGAGCCGACGAGTGGTCAGATAGTTCAGTCTTCAAGCCAGTCTTAGAAGGTGAAGATAACGTCCACTCCAACGCTGGTGAAGTCAGACTTGGTATTTCCGCGTCCACCGAATGCTGACGGGATACCCGGAGCAGCGGCAGTACCAATGTTGCGGTTCCAGTCATGTCGCAGTTCCGGTCGAATCACAACGTTGGCATGTGGCTTGTAGTTCACGCCGAACGTCCAAGCGTATTCCGACTGCATTCCCGGACCGATGGCATTACTCTTCCACCATTCAAGTCGAGTTCCAATACTCCAGCAGTCGTTGAGCGTATGGAACAGGTAGTTGGTGAGACCGTATTCGTGTCCACCGGCGCCTTGGTTGGTATCAACCATGTCCGACAGAACGACCCAGTTCAAGTCATCGGCCAGAGATGTATCGACAACGATACTATGGCTGTAACCCGAACCGCGAGTACCAAGATCACCAACGGTCGTGGTATACGTGACGTTAACGTCGTCACTCACGTCGACGGAAGCTCCGCCAAGGAAATTGTTTCCGTTGTTCATCGGACTCGCCATGTTGAGCCGATCGAAACCGGTGTCCCAACCCAATGTCCAACCACCGAACACTTTCATGGTGTCGCTG
>CAUZVF010000926.1:0-3277 GCA_963582955.1 Planctomycetota bacterium | reverse complement strand
GAGTGCCTGCAGGTGCCGCGCAATTCCGGAGATGTGCTCTACATAGTCTTTGGCACCACCTTTGCGGATGAACAACAGGTTGGCATCTTCTTGGTATTCACGAAGATTTTCCGCGTTTCGAATCTGGATGACGGGCCCGAACTTCTCGTAGGACCGTGGCTTTCCGTCAGCAGTCCAATACCATGCTTCGGCCGAATGCTTCGGTTCCGAATCCATTCCCTCGATCGGCTTTTCGAGTGGCCAGTTTCGGAAGACTTGACGAGTCCAACCCGTTACGTGAATTGTCTTCGCCTGTTGCAGTGCCTGAATGGCATTCGCATACAACGTGTCTGGTCGAGAAATGAAAACAACGGCGGTAACGATCGCCGCAACAACGGCTGCCGATACGGCAATCGGTCGCCATGACGTCATCCGATTGGCGAACCGCCGTGCCGTTGAAACCGTCGGTGCGGGGACATCGGCGATTTCGGCCAGAATACGATTCGTCAGTTCCGGCCGCGCTCCGAGTTGCTCGCCCAATGCATTCAATTCATTTTCGATCCGGAAATTTTCGGTCATGATCGTTCCTCCTGCTGCCACCACCCGCGCAAACGCGAGTGGGCTCGTGAAAGTTGCCGTGTGACCGTTCCGACGGGCCGCGACAGTCGTTGTGCCACTTCGTTGACACTGAGTCCCTCGAAGTGACGCAATCCGATAACGACGCGTTCGTGCTCGGGAAGTCTGGAAACCAAATTCGCGATCTGTTCTTTTGAATCCAAGTCGCAGGCGTCATGTTCGGATTCAATCTCGATGTCACCCGCGGGCACGGGGACTCGCACGACCGATCGAACCTGCCGTGCCACGACGCGATCAGTGATCCGCATTAGCCACGCCGCGAAACACGAAGCATCGCGAAGACTCCCCAACGACCGATACGCTTCGACGAATGCTTCCTGAGCAATGTCTTCGGCGCGATGATGGTCCCGAGTTGCCCCGACAGCGATTGCCCGCACAAGTCGTTCGTACCGCTGGACGATTTCGGCGTAGGCGGCCGTTTCACCGTCGAGCACTCGTTGGATCAGATCGGCGTCGGATTCCATACTTGATCCCGTCGAATTACATTCAAGCCAGTTGTCACAGAACAAGTGGCGCGCTCGCGAAAATTTGCGACACGAATTGAGTCAATTCTTGAAGAATTGCATAGATTCGGCGGCCGGCGCAATCGTTTAACGTTGGATAGCAATCTTATTTCCGCGCCGTTCGATGGTGATGTTGAGGACAATTTCGTGGCCCTCGGCAATAAAGATCCCGCTCTCCCCACCACTGGCATTGTCTGCAAACGTGCAGTTAACAATCGTCAGCGAACCAGTATTGTGGACCGCGCCACCGCTAGACAGGCTCGCGGTGTTTCCTGTCAGGCCACTTCGTCGCATCGTTAATTTACCTTGATTGTGGATCGCGCCACCACCTCTTGTCACCATACGCCCGCCCGTCAGCTTCAGCCCCGCGATTTCGACATTTCCGCTTGAGACAGTAAAGAGCCGCGATCCACCACCAGCGTCAACCGTCAGTATGTCGGGTCCAGGACCGGTGATGATCAAGTCGCCAGCGACGATAACGCGCATGGTGGGTTGTGGTCCATGACATTCCGTGTGCGGTAAGCCGTAAATTGGGTTTTGGAAAAACTCCAAAACAGTTGCGTTCTCGCAAGTGATGCTTTATTGGTCTGAACACGGAAAGCGCTAAAATTCCGATAAACCGTTCAAAACAAACACGCTGTGCGTGCGCATCGCCGTGACCTATGATGTCGGCGGTCCGTCGTTCGAGTCGCATCAGCGTTGGATGCTGCACAACAAGTCCGAATTGCAAACCACGGACGGCAAACGCATCAACCAGAATTCCGGATTCGACATCTCGCTGGAATTAGACGGAGCGATCGAGGTCGAGTATTGTTTCGATGGCCTGACAAACGATCCCGGCGATTACCGGTTTGTGTATGAAGCTCCGACTTTGCTGATTAATGTCCCGATTGAATTTGAATTGAATGACGTCCCCATCAAGGAAAAACGATGAAAGTTATTTTTCGAGCGGCATTGGTCGCTGCGTTCGTGTTTCTGCAAACTAATCTCGCGTCGGCTCACTTTCTGTTTGTGCGGATTGGCGTTCATGCCGAAGCCGGGCGGGCGGTCGAAGTGTTCTTCAGCGAACGCGCCGAGGCCGGCGATCCCAAGTTCGTCGGCAAGATCGCTCACACGAAACTCTGGATACAAACGAAACCGGGAGAATTCCAATCCTTGAATGTGCGAAAGGGAACGGACCGGCTGCGAGCGTTCTTGCCGTCATCCGGTACCGCTTCGGTCGTCGGAGAATGCACATACGGCGTGCTGAAACGTAAGGTTGTATTCCTATTGCAGTATTTTCCCAAAGCAATTTCTGGCACACCCCAGGAATTGAACGCATTGAAGTTGCGGAACGACTTGCCGCTGGAAATCCAATCGACAATCAAGGGCGACGAAATCTCGCTGGTGCTGGTCCACAACGGCCAGCCGGTCCCCAACGCGAAATTCACGACGGTTGACGATGACCTGGGCAATGAAGAACTCACAGCTGATGCGAAAGGCCGAGCCGTATGGAAGCCAGCCGATCGCGGGCACTATTGCGTTTACGCCAGCGTCACGGTCAACGAATCGGGCGAGCATGCCGGCCGCAGCTACAGCGAAATCCGCCGCTTTGCCACTCTCGCATTCCGCTGGCCGTTAGGAGACACCTCGGCGGATGAAGAAGCCGTCAAATTGTTCGAACAAGCCATTGCCGCGCGCGCTGGTTGGAAGAACTTTCCCGGCTTCAGCGCAAACATCACAGGCAACGTCGATGGACGCGACTTTGAAGGCACGCTCAAAGCGAAAGCCGACGGGACGGTCGCCATCAAGCTCGACGAAGAATCGGCGAACGAATGGGTTCAGGATCAACTGGATTCGATCGTCCTGCACCGCAAGGCTCGCGAAGGCGGCCGGCGATCGAGGCCCGTCCTGCGATTTGCCGACGACGACACGACTCATCCGCTGGGCCGACTGCTGACGTTCGAAGGAGGCCACTTTGCGTCGAGCTACCGAGTGCGCGACAACCAGTTGACTGTCGTCAATCGAAACTTCGGCTCTCAAAACATGTCGATTACCATCATCGACAATAGCAAGAACGCGGAAGGCAAATACCTGCCGCGTTCGTACGTTGTTCGGTATTGGGATGCGAAAGATGGCAGCCTGCTGAAAACACAGTCGTTCCGCAACCATTGGAAACG